>JBDLIA010000009.1 GCA_039715185.1 Gemmatimonadota bacterium | reverse complement strand
CTGGACGACGCCTGGTAGAAACGGATCGCGGGATCCACGAGCCGGACGGCTTCGAGCACGCGTACCACCCCGAGCCCCGTAACCTGGCCGGTGAGCTCGGGCTGGGTCCACGAAGTGTGTACGAACGACTGAGCGGCGAGGTTGTACAGTTCGCCGGGACGAGCTTGGCGTACCGCGGACACCAGCGAGTGGTAGTCGGTGAGGTCGCCGTAGATGAGCTCCATGTCGCCCTGGAGGTGAGCGATCCGCTCGTAGTTGACCGTGCTCGCGCGGCGCACCAGCCCGAACACCTCGTAGTCCTTTTCCAGCAGCAACTCGGCCAGATAACTGCCATCCTGGCCGGTGATTCCCGTGATGAGAGCGCGCCGTTTCATGGCTTGTGTTCCAATCGTCCTCGGTGGCGGACCGGCTTCCGGGCTCAGCGCGCTCGGGTCAGGCGCGCGTACAGCGCCTCCAGCGAGCCGATGACGGAGGGCCAGCCGAACCTCTCGGCGACGTACTCGCGACCCCGGCGTCCCAGATCCGCGACCCGTGCCGGATCCAGGGCAAGCGATTCGATGGCCGCGGCCAGGGCCTCGGCATCGCCCGGCGGAACGAGGAGTCCGTTCTCACCGTGGCGGACAATGTCGGGGATCCCGCCCGCGTCGCTGGCGATGGCGGGCCGTCCATACGCCATCGCTTCGATCAGGACCACCCCCAGCCCCTCAACGTCACCCTTCTCGTCGAAAGCCGCGGGTAAGACGAAGACGTCGGCGCGCTCGTAGTGGCGGATGAGTTGGTCGTCGGAGACGTGTCCGTGGAACGTCACGATGTCCGCCACGCCGAGTTCGGCCGCCCGGGCCTCCAGGGCGGACTTCTCCGGGCCCCGACCCACGATGTCCGCCGCCAGTTGCACGCGATCGCGAGCCCGTGCCACGGCGTCGAGAAGGTAGTGGACGCCCTTCCTTTCGACCAACCGGCCGACGAAGAGGAGGCGCAGCGGCGGCGCGGGGTCCAGCGGAGGGGGAGCGTCGGGGACGGGCGTCGTCGCGCCGAACGGGATGATCTCCACCGGCCGTTCGTACAAGGCCTTCACGAGCCCGGCCGTGTAGTTGGAAATGGCCGTGACGGCGTCTGCGCTGCGGATGACGTGGCGCAGGAACGGCACCAGAAAGGGCACCGGGGCCGAGCGCGCCACCGTGAGCTCGACGCCGTAGAAGGAGCAAACCATGGGGATGCCGGCCGCCCGCCTCGCCGCCAGGCCCGGGATGGCCATGGGTAGGGGCCAGTGGACGTGTACCAGGTCGAAATCTCCGTCCCGGGACACCCGGGCCGCTGCCGCCGCCGCTGCCGCGAGGAATCCGGGCACGAGGGCCAGATAGGCCGGCCGCTCGCGCACCCGGTCGGCCGCCGTCTGATCGTGCGTGAGAGCCTCCAAGCGCGCGGGGGCGTACCGGAAGCGGTGAACCATGACGTCATTCACCCGCCCGCTTGCCAGTCCGCGGTAGGACGGAGCCAACACCTCCACCTCCACTCCCCGAGCCGCCAAGCGGTCGATGGTCTGCACGAGCCACGGCGTGATGCCGTCCCCCGGTCGGCGATCGTACGCCGTGACAATGTAGAGGACCCTCACTCGATCGGTTCGCCCCCATGGGTGGATTGTCTTGGACAGAACGGTGACAGTATACCCGCGCCGGGCAGACTCTTCCAAGCGATCATAGCCGCTAGCGCATCACGGCGCCCACGCTTCCTTCCCTGGAATCAGGCGATCACACGCGTTGACAGCGGGTCCCGGGCCGGCAGACCGTGCGGGCGGCGAAGAGGCGCGTACATTGATCCCGATGAACGACCCGCACCCCACGGAGGAGGCCGGCCTCCTCGAGCGATCCATCCGATACTACGACCGGTGGTACGCCGGGCCGCCGTCGCCTCCGCGCGACTTCGGGGCGTACCTGGACCTGCTGCGACCGCTCCCGCCGGGAGGGGCCTGGCTGGATGTTGGCTGCGGGCCCGGCTTCATGCTGCGCGAGGTCCGGTCGCTCGCCGGCTGGCGGGCGGTCGGGGTGGACCTGTCGCTGCGCGCCCTGAGCTCGGCCGGAAACCTGGCCGGGTCGGCGCACGCGCTCTCCGCGGACGGCGAAGCCCTCCCGTTCCCCGACGCAACGTTCGACGTCGTCAGCGCGCTCGGCACGTTGGAGCACTTCCCGAGCCCCGAGCGCGGGGCGCGCGAGATCGCGCGCGTCCTGAAGCCGCGCGGCAGGGCGCTGGTCGTGGTGCCGAACGAGCGCTTCCTCGGCTGGCAGATCCGCGGGATGGCGGGAACGGAGCAGCGTGACAACCTCGAGCTGCTCCTCGATCGGCGCGGGTGGGGCCGGCTGCTCGGAGCCGCGGGCCTCGACGTCACACGGGTGGGCAAGGACCCCTGGCACACCAAGCCGGCGCCGGCCCCGGTGCGCTGGCTCCGGCGGCTCGCGAACGCGCTGATCCCTGTGGGCCGCAACTACCAGTTCGCGTTCGTGTCCGTGCGCGCGGAAGTTGTTCCCCACGGGGGGCCCGACTAAGCCGAAGGATCCCCTCGGCCGGGCTTACCGAATGACGTCGACCCAGCCCGACTCGTTCGTGAAGAGGGCGGTGAAGCCATCGTTGGTGAAAGCGATGCGACGCGGATTGCCACCGACGATCAGCTCGCGCTCGATCTGCCCGGTCGGCAGGTCGATCACGTAGATCGCGCCGGTGGCCATTCCCCCGGATACGTAGAGCCGAGCTCCGCTCCGGGTGAGGCCCAGTCCGAATGGCCTCGCTCCGGTGGGCAGCCCGATGAAACCGTCCAGCGCCCCCGTCGCCAGGTCGACCTTGGCGACCCTGCCGCTTCCCTCGAGGGCGGCGTAGAGGACTCCTCCGTCGGCTGACACCGCGATGTCCTGCGAAGCCTCACCGATCTCGAACGTGCGGCGGACCGCGTTGGTCGCGAGATCGATCTCGGAGATGGTGGTCCCCCTGCTGCTCGACGCATACAGCAGCGAGGCGTCGGTGGAGAATGTCAGCCCATTCGGATCCCTACCGACACTTATCGACGCCAGCACTCTGCGGGTTACCAGGTCGATTACGGAGACGACGTGGTCGTTTGCGGAAACGTAAGCCCGATCGCCGCTCGGGTTGGTGATGACCCGGAAGGGCGAGCCGGTGACCAGAAGCGTACGCGTCTGGGCGTGCGTTGCGACGTCAACAAGGCCGATGTTGCCGGAACCCTCGTTCGTCACCACCGCCATGGTCCCGCGCGGCGTGAACGTCACGTCGCGGGGCACGAAGCCCACCGGAATCGATCCCTCTACATCGCCGAACGGCGTCACGCCTCGTGCGACATCCGCATCCAGCCGAGCCACGTATACGTCGCCCAGAACGGACACATCCAGCCCGAAAGGCCGACTGGCCAGGGGGGTGCGCCCCGACAGGATCCCCTCGGGCTGTCCGTCCGGACACACGACCGAGACCTCCGCGTCGGCAGTAATCGCCGCGACCTCTTCGGCCGCAGCATGGACCCTGCTGCTGAAGAGACCGCAGGAGTACCGAGATGCGAAGGACGTCACCTGTACGGAAAAGTCCGCGCCCGCCGCGAGGCTGGGCAGCGAGCAATCCAGGATGCCGGTGGAGGCGGTTACCCGACAAGCCGTATTGGCCGCGATCAGCCACGGGCCATCAGCTCCCGAGGGCAGCGTATCCCGCACGACGAGCTGAGTCGCGGGGCCCGTCCCGGAATTCGTGATCCGAACGACGAAGCCGAATTCCGTGGCGGCGGTTACGGGAGAGGCGAGCGCCTCCTTGGTGACCTCCAGGCGGGGCTCCAGCGACTCTGGAGGGTCGATCGGGGAGGCGCCGCCGCAGGCCGCCATGAGGGCGGGCGCCAGGATCAGTCCGATGCGCCGAAGGCGCGGCCCGATCACCCGCTTGGCGCCGAACGAGGGGGTCGGGTCGACTACCGATGCAGGGGATTTCCCGAGGACCATGAGTGAACCTCACGTTGTCGTACGTTTGATCGACCGGAGGACCGACAGGCGGGGGAGATGTCCAAGCGATGAGCTGACCGATACCACCAGATTAGCAGTTCACCGGTCCATTCTGCAAGCGCCGCGGAGAGGGACCCCGGCGGCGGTTGTTTGGCTCGAAACGGCAGACTAACGTTGTACATTCGATCCGACCGAGCAATCCAACACACCGACGGAGGCGAATGGGGCGAGAGGATAGACGTTCGCTCGTCATAGTTCCCACATACAACGAGCGCGAGAACATCCCGCGGCTGATACCGCGGGTGTTGGCCCAGGACCCCGGCATCGAGGTGCTGGTCATCGACGACGCCAGCTCCGACGGAACCGGGCAGGTGGCCGACGAAATGGCCGGGGCCGAGCCCAGGGTCCACGTGATGCATCGGCCTGCAAAGTTAGGTCTGGGAACAGCTTATCTCGCTGGCTTCAAGTGGGGCCTCGAACGAGACTACGAGCTCTTGTTCGAGATGGACGCCGACTTCTCCCACGACCCGGAGCACCTGCCGCAGTTCCTCGAGGCCGCCGAGGACGCGGACGTCGTGCTGGGCTCCCGCTACCTGGGGGGCCGAGTGACGGTCGTGAACTGGCCCATCACCAGGCTGATCCTGTCGTCGTTCGCCAACGCCTACGCGCGCCGCATCACCGGGGTGCCGGTCGCGGACGTGACGGGGGGCTTCCGCTGTTACCACAGGCGAGTCCTGGAGGCCATCGACCTCGACGCGGTCGGTTCGGAGGGCTACGCCTTCCAGATCGAGATGACGCTGCGGGCGTGGGTGAAGGGCTTCCGCATTGCGGAGATCCCCATCGTCTTCGCCGACCGCGACAGCGGTGAGTCGAAGATGTCCAAGGCGATCATCGTGGAGGCGGTCTGGCGGGTGTGGTATCTGCGGCTACTACGCCTCTTTCGGCGTCTGTAGGTGGCGATCGGGGATCTGCTGTGGGCGTGCCCCTACTGCGCGACGGTGGGAGCCGTGGCGCGGGAGGGGAAGGGGGCATCGGCGTGCTCGCGCTGTGGCGCCCGCTTCCGGCGCGGCGCGCGCGCGGAGATCGTGGGCGAGGCGCCGGACGGGACGCCGGAATCGGGGAGCGCGGTCGATTGGCTCGGGCGCCTTCCGGATATCGGCGAAGCCACGACGCAAGCGGGTCCGGAGAGCGCCATCCGCGCGGACGCGGTGGAGGCCACCATCGCCGGTCCGGACGAGGCGGTGCGGCGCGCGGGCGAAGTGCTGGGCTTCCGGGAGACGCAGGGAGAGACGCTGCGTGGCACGCTGAGGCTGTATCCCGGCGAGTTGCGCCTTGATTGCGACCCGGAGGGGGAACGGTCGTGGGCTTGCGAGGTCATCACCGGCATCCAATCGAGCTCGCGCCTGGTGCAGATCAAGCCTCGCGGCTCCCCGGTAGTGACGTTTCGCTTCCTCACCGGCTCGCCGCGGCTGTGGGAGGAACTCCTTCAGTTGGCCCTCAGGCGGCTCTACGCGGAGCGGGGCTGGGGCGAGATCCGGGAGTTCCAGCCGCGCATCGTGGCGCTTTGAAGAACTCTTCCGGCCCAGGCCGCGTGCCCGAGCGAGTGGCGGTGTATCGTGGTTTCCAGACGCTTGTCCGGGTAACGTCGCGGCTGTTCCTGCCATCCGTGAGGGTAACCGGCGGGGAACACGTGCCGTCCGAGGGAGCGTGTCTGGTGGTGGCCAATCACCAGAGCGTCCTGGATCCGATCCTGATCCAGTCCTTCTGCCGCCGGCCGCTGCACACCATGACCAAGAGCACTCAGTTCGGGACGCCCATCCTGGGCTGGCTGCTCCGAGAGCACCTGCTGGCCTTTCCGGTGCGGCGCTACCAGGTGGACCCGCAGGCCGTGCGCGTCGCCCTGCGGCGTCTGGCGCAAGGCAGGGCGGTGGGCGTGTACGTCGAGGGCGAGCGGTCCTGGGACGGCGTCCTGCAGCCGCCCCGGCTCGGCACGTTGCGGCTCCTCTTGAAGGCCGGCGTGCCGGTGATCCCGTGCGCCATCTCCGGATCCTACGACGTCTGGCCCCGCTGGGGCGGTGGCGTACGGCGCGCGCCCGTCCGGATCGCGTTCGGACCGCCGGTGCCGCTGCCCAAGATGGACGAGCGCTTTGCGCGGGAGCGGGCCCTGGACGAGACGGCCGCGGCGGTCATGGGGGCGATTCGGCGACTGGGCGCTGGCCCGCCCGCTGTTCACATCAACAGCTGAGCGTACTCGAGGAAGGGGAGAAGTGCGCAGATTTTCCACACCGTCTCACGGGACAGGTTTACATAATCCCTATTATACGAAACTCTGGGATGTTGGGACGGGGAGGGAGAAAAGAAAGAAGCTCCGGGAGGGCCCTCAGGCGCCGGAGCGTGCCTCCACCTCGCCGAGGCGAAGCCGAATGATCGGGTACTGGGGGTCGGTCTCGGGAACCGAGTCAAGCAGCTGACGATAGAGATCGGCGGCGCCCTGGGCGTCGCCACGCTGGGCGCGGATGCGGGCCGCGTCGGCCATGGCCTGGTGCCGCTCGAAAGACCTCGGTGCCGATTCGGCGATGCGCAGGAATTCCTGCTCGGCCTCCGGCAAGCGGTCCATCTGCTCGTAGGCGGCGGCGGCAAGGCGCGCTGCGCCCGGCCCCAGCGGATCGCGCAGGTCCGCGGCGAGCTGTGAGGCGGCCTGTAGGGCCTCTTCGTTGCGACCCTCGACGAGCAGCAGCTGGGCCATGAGGAGACGGCCTTCGCCGCCGGAGGGGGTGGCGCCGAAGTTATCCAGGAAGGTGGTCAGGTCGCGCATGGCGAGAGGCGTGTTGCCGGTCGCGACGGTCTGGCGGATGCCGCTCAACTGGGCGCTGCCGGCCTCCCGAAGAGTCCTCTGGTAGCGCACCCAATAGAGGCCGCCGGCGACCACTATGAAGAGGGCGATGGCGGCTATCGTGACGACCCGCGAATTCCGCTTGAACCAGTCGGTTCCGGTGACGACGGCCGCGACGAACTTGTCGTCGGGGTCCTCGTGGGAATGGTGCGGGACGTTTCGGTGCTTGGCCATATGTGGTTCCGCGGGCGGCTCGCCACGGGTATCGGGTGTCGTCAATGGCGCCGCTCGCGGACAAACCCCCGAACGGCGCCGGCACAGCTTGTTAGACTACCGAAACGGAGGCACCGGGTCAATCCGCGCCCACGGGGGTACGTGGTGTGGACGGGACGCGCCGTCTTCCCCCCCCGCCGCCGGGTCTCCGCGGCGATTGCGGGAGGTGGCGACAGCGCTCAGAATCCTCTCGCCAATGGAGCCCCCGAAGACGCTGATGGTTCGACCTCGTTCGCGCACCGAGCGACCGCTACACCGCCGCCGGCGGAGCGTCGTGCAGGCGCTGCTGGTGACGGTCGCCGCTGCGGGCTGCGTTCGCGGCGCCGGGGCCGAGCTGTTTCCCACCTTCGTCGACCTCACGGGGAGCGAGATCGATGAGGTCGTGTTCGAGGGGGCGGAGCCCTTTTCGGCGGACTCTCTGCGGGCGCTCGTGGGCACGCGCGCGAGCCGGTGTGCGCTTCTCGGCATGCCCGTCTGCGTGGGGGGACTCGGCCGTCAGCGTGGCTATCTGAACCTCGAGACGCTGCGCGACGACGTGGGTCGACTCGCGCTGTTCTACCGGCAGAACGGCTTCTTCGGCACCACCGTCCGGCCCATGGTCCTGGAGATCGAGTCGCCTCGGACCGCGCCCGCTGGAGAGGCACCATCAGTGCGGGTCACCTTCCGTATCGCGCGCAGCGATGCTGTGTTCGTGGAGCGCCTGGGGCTGGAGGGTTTGGCCGGCGTTCTGGACACGGCTCGGCTCCGCGAGCGTCTGCCGCTGGCCGAGGGCGATACGTTCAAGCTGGCACTTTTCTCCGCCTCGGCGGACACCGTCCAGGCGCAGTTGCGCCAGCGCGGGCACGCGTTCTCCGAGATCCTGCGGAACTTCGGCGTCGATACGCTCAGGGACCGGGCCGACGCCGAGTTGCTCGCCATCCCGGGGCCCATCGTGCGCGTGGATACGGTGATCCTGGTCGGCGCCGAGCGGCTGGGCCGCGGCACGATTATCCGGCAGGTGGGGGTGCGCCAGGGTGAGCTGCTCCAGGTCGATAGGCTGTCGGAGGCTCAGCGCGGCCTCTACAACCTGGAGATCGTGCGCTTCGCGAGTGTCGCCATGGCACCCGATTCCCTGCAGGTCACTCCGGCCGACAGCACCCAGGCGTCCGTCCTGGTTCAAGTGGCCGAAGGCGACGTGCACCTGATGGACGCCGGCTTGGGGTTCGGCGACGTGGGCTGCGGCCGGGTGGACGCCACGTGGGTGAGCAGGTCCTTTCTGGGCGGGGCGCGGCGGCTGGCGATCGGCGGTAGCGTGTCGAAGCTGGGTCTGGGCGACCCCCTAGCGTTCGATTTCGGCAGAAGCGTGTGCAACGAGTTCGAGACGGACGTGCTGGGCAACGAGCTCGACTTCGGGGATGAGCTCGACTATCAGCTCACCGCGGACTTCACGCGCCCCTTCTTCATCAGCGCGCGCAATCAGATCGCGCTCAGCGGATTCGTCGAGCGCGTCAGCGAGCCGCAGGTATTCCAGCGCAACGCGCGCGGCGGCCGATTGGGGCTGCAGCGCAGCTTCCGCTCGGGAGACCTGGGGGCCATCGGCGTCAACGCGGAGCGGGCCTCGGTGGAGGCGTCGCGAGCGGTGTTCTGCCTCACGCTGAGCGTGTGCCAGGACGACGTCTCGGTGCTGCTGGAACCGCGCTGGCGCAACGGCTTCGACGTGAGTTGGACGCGTGACCGGCGCGACGGGCCCATCGACCCCCGCGGGGGCTACCAGCTGAGAGCGTCCACCACCTGGGCGACGCCGAGCCTGGGGTCGGATCTGGACTTCGTCCAGGTGGGCGTCGGCGCGGCCACGTATGCCGAGGTCCGCCCGGACTGGGTCGTGGCCGTTCAGGCCCGCGTATCGAGCTTTCTCGGCACGGCGACCGTGACCACCGACTCGGCCAACGTAGAGGCCGCGCGCGAGGACGTTCTGCCGCCGGACGAACGGCTGTTCGCGGGCGGGGCCACGAGCGTGCGCGGCTTCGGGCAGAACACCCTCGGCCCCGGCGTGTGGATATTCCAGCAGGAGGACGTGGAATCCGGGGTGGCGACGGACACGGTCTTCGTACCGGTCGGCGGCACGACCTCGGCGATAGCCAGCCTCGAGCTGCGCTTCCCTTCCCCGTTCCTGCCCGACCGGGTGCGCCTCGCGACCTTCGCCGACGCGGGCACGGTCACCGTCGGCGGGCTCGACGAGCTGGATTCCGATTGGCGCATCACGCCCGGGGTGGGCCTCCGTATTCGCAGCCCCGTCGGGCCCATCCGCATGGACCTGGCGTTCAACCCGCAGGCCTCGCCGCAGGGCCCGCTGTTCGAGATCCCCGAGGACGGCGAGCCGACCCGCGTGCAGCTACTGTTCGAGGAGGAGCAGACCTTCTTCAACAGGCTGCAGTTTCACCTCGCCGTGGGACAGGCGTTTTGAACCCGCGCGGGGACTGAAGGATGCCCGTTCGCAAGAGCCTGGCGGCATCCAGCGGGTTCGTTCTCGCCGTGG
This sequence comes from Gemmatimonadota bacterium, assembly GCA_039715185.1. Lineage (NCBI taxonomy): Bacteria > Pseudomonadati > Gemmatimonadota > Gemmatimonadota bacterium. Next base: position 57,181 of record JBDLIA010000009.1, on the reverse strand, counting down.
CGGCGGTGGCCGTCGGCGTCGTCCTGGCCGTCCGGCGAGGCGTGCCGGATGCTCCCTTCTCAGCCGCGAGCGGCGCCGCCCAGATCGCGACGTTCGAGGCCAGGGTCGCGGAGCTCGCCGCGGCCTGGGAGAGCCCGGACGCTCCCCTGCCCGGCCCGGTGTCCGCTCTGATGGCCGGCGTTCGTTGGGCGGACCTGGAGGCGCGGCCGTTCCTCGAGGCGCCGTCGGCGCGCTTCAGCCTGGACGCCAACGCGCTCCTGCGGGGGCGCATACTTACCGGCTCGGGAAACATCACCGACGCCAGCCTGATCCTGGTCAAGCCCGCGCGGGACGCCCCGTGGAACTACCAAGCGCTCCTCGAGGCGCAGCGACCGTCCGATCCCGCTCCACCACCGGCGGGAGACCGGGCCGTGCTGCGCAACACAGTGTTGCGCGGGGTGCAGGTCGCGCTGCAGCTACCCGATACCTCTTACACGCTGCGTGACGTAGAGGGCGAGCTCGCCAGCATAGCGGTGCCCGCCGCGGATCCGGCGGCCGTCGCCGTCGCCGCGGACCGCTTCGCGCTGGCGCTCAAGGGAGAGGATCCGGAGCGACCGTTCCTGCCCGTTCTGGCGCGCGCGGGGACCATCCAGGGCGGCGACGGCGTGTACCGCTTCCAGATCGAGAGCCTGGACCTGGAAGGGGTGCGCCTGAACTCCGTCGCGGGCGTCTGGGATCCGCGGCACGGCGGCTACGGGATCACCGGGCGGGCGGGCCAGGTGGTGGCCGACTTCGCCGTGGCCCGACGCCACTTCCCCGCCCTTCCCGATACGGGGAGCGCGACCTTCTCCGCCGTACTCGAGGCGCTGCCGGGAGGCTCGACGCGCGCGACCCTCGAGCGGTTCGATCTCCAGGGTCCGGGGAGTCGGGTGCGCGGATCGCTCGTCGCTCTGTTGCCGGCCGACGGCGGGCGCGTCCGCGCGCAACGGCTGGACCTGTCCCTCGAGCCTCTGGACCTGGACTTCGCGGAGGCCTTCATCGACTCGATCCCGTTCGGGGGAACGTTGCGGGGCTCCGTCGTCGGGGAGATGGCGGATCTGCGCCTGGACCTCGTCGCAGACCTGGTCGGCGGGCGTCTCTCCGAGCCCCTGTCGGCGCGCCTCCTGGGCGGCGCCTCACTGGACGGCGAAGGGCCGCTGGCGCTGGACGCGCTCGACCTGGACCTGGAGGAGGTGCCGCTGGCGGGACTGGGCCGGCTGCTGCCCGCGCTGCCGGCGCTGTCGGGGACCGCCACCGGCACGATGAGGCTATCCGCCGCGCGGCCGGACGGCGTCCTGCCGCTGTCGGGCCGACTTGAGATCGCGGGGGGCGTCATCAGCGTCACCGGTACGCTCGACGCCTCCGAGGACACCCTCGGTTACGACCTCAGGGGCGACGTGATCGCGGTGCCGCTCGACTCGGTGCTGGCGCGCTCGGTTCCGCCGGTGACCGTGAGCGGCACGTTCGCGGCGCGCGGGCGCGGCACCGACCCCGAGACGATGGACACCGACGCGGCGGTCGACTTCACCTTCACCGGCTGGCTCACGGAGGCGGGAGACGGGCTCGAAGCGAGCGCGCTGGTCAGGGGCGGCAGGGTGTCCGTGCGCGCGCTGGACGTCGCGCTCGCCACGCTGTCGGGGTCCGGCCAGGGTACGTGGCGATTCTCGGCGCCCGCCGAGGGCTCGCTCGACCTGACGGCCGACCTCGGCTCCGTGACGCCGTTCAGGCCGTTCTTCCCGGTTCGGGCGTTCGACGGAGCTCTCGGGGCGACGGCTCGCCTCAGCGGGACCCTCGACGCACCCAACGTCGCGGGTGAGCTGCGAACCGCCGACGCGCGCCTGGCCGGCTGGAACGTGCAGAGCGGCCAGGTCGAATACGAGGTCGTACTCGGGTGGCCGCTCGCGCGGCTGGCGTTGAACGCGGACGCGACGGGCCTGCAGTCCACGTCCCTCGGCGCCTTCGAGGCCGCGGCGTTCGACCTGGACCTGCGGCGGCCCAGCGTGTCCGCGGCTCTGAGCATGGACCATGAGGCCGGCGGTGGAGTGCAGGCCTCCGCGGATGGGACCGTGAGCGCCGGAGCGTGGTCGGCCCGCCTCGGCGCGTTTCGGATGGACCTCCCGAACCAACGCTGGGCGCTCGCCCGCCCGGCCACTGTCGCGTGGGGCGACACGATCTCGGTGGACTCGCTGCTGGTTCTCCAGGCGGACGGCCCCGGGCGTTTCCTCGTCCACGGCGAGCTTTCACCCGAGGGCAATGGCACCCTGGCCGCGGACATCGACAGCGTCCCGGTGGAGCACCTCGGGCGCCTGGCCGGGAGCGAACCACCCTTCGAAGGCCTGCTGCGCGGCGACGTCGTCGTGGGCGGGACTCCGGCCGAGCCCACCGTCACGGGCGACCTGTCCCTGACGGACGCGCGCATCGGGGATCTGGTTCTGTCCGCGCTGACGGCCGTGCTCGACTACGGAACCGGGACGGTCGGGATGGACCTCGACGGTGCGCTCGCGGACGGGGTCGGCTCGTTCGGTGTGGAGACGGCGTTGCCCGTCGCGCTCTCGCTGCGTCCGCTGTCGTCCGAGGTCGACGAGCAAGCGCCGCTCACGGCGGACCTCCGAGCAGAGGGCTTCCCTCTCGGGAGCCTGGCGCCCTTCGCGCCGGCCGGCGTGACCGGCATCGGAGGATCGGTACGCGCCGACGTGCGGGTGGAGGGCACGCTCGAGGCGCCCGAGGCGCGGGGCGACGCCTCCGCCACGGCTCTGGCGGCGGACGTGGACGCGTTGGGCCGGTCCTTCCAGGATGGCCGCCTGGCGGCTCGCTTCGACGGCCCCAGGGTGGAGATCCTGGACGCCGCGGTGCGCAGCGACGGCTGGGGCCGCGCGCAAGGCACGGTGCTCCTGTCCGACGACGGAGGTCCCCCGTCGCTCGACCTGGAGATCACGCTCGAGGGCATCCGGCCCATCGCCTTCGACGACCTGCCCGCGGTGGCGAGCGGCGGCACGTTGCGCTTGACGGGCGACCTGGAGCGCCCTGTCCTGCGGGGCTCGCTGGCGATTCGAGACGGCACCGTGGTGGTGCCCGGGCAGGGCCCCGGCGCGGCGCTCGAGGACGAGATCGCCGGTATCGCCGAGGCGGGACCCATCACGCTCGGGGATCTACCGGGGGCGGCGTCCGGTCCTGTGGGCAGGCGCCAGTTGTCGGTCGCGGGGCTGAATCTCGCCGTCGGACCCGACACCTGGTTCGTGGTCGAGGACGCGCGCGCGCAGCTCCGGGGTGCGCTCGTCGTCGACCTCTTTCCACCGGACGCGCTGCGACTGACGGGCGATCTACTCGGCGAACGGGGGACGTTCACGCTGATCGCCGGTCCGGTCGTGCGCAGGTTCGACGTCGTCGACGCCAACATCAAGTTCCTGGGGCTGCCGGAGCCCAATCCGGTGCTGGACATCACCGCCGCGCGCACGGTGCCGGTCCAGGGAGGCGGACAACTGCAGGTGCAGGCCAGGATCGGCGGTACCCTGGACGAGCCGACGCTGGCGCTCACGACGGAGACAGGCCAGACCATTCCGGAGGCGGATCTGCTGTCGTTCCTGATTTTCGGCCAGCCCGGAGGCGCCGGTGGGGTGCCCGGTCGGAGCGCCCTACAGGGAGCGTTCCTGGGCGGCCTGGGAGACGTCTTCGGAGGGTTCCTGGAGGAGGGGGTGACCCGAGATCTGGGCGTGCCGTTGGACGTGTTTCAGGTGCGCTTCGGGTCCGGCATCGGTGGCGGCACCTTCCAGACCCTGGCCCCGACCGTGGTGGTGGGCAAGGAAGTGCTGGACAACGTGTTCATCACCGCGGATCTGGGGATCGGCACGCTCTTCGACGCCGGAGCCACGCAGAGGGGGGCCACCTGGGCCGTAGCCGTGGACTGGCGCATCGATCGCCAGTGGACGGCCCAGGCCGGGTTCGAGCCGTTCAACCGCCGCCGCGTGCTCCAGACGATCGCCGGCGTCCGCTCGCTGGTGAACCCGCGCCAGGAGGCGTTCGCGGAGATCCGGCGCCGCTGGACCTACTAGTGTACCGTTGCAGAAGTCCCGTAGGCATTCGGCTCGCGCTGCATCCCGCGGATGCGGCGTTGGAACTCCTTGCCGTAGCTACGGCTACGGCGCGTCGTTCCGCCTTGCCCCGCGGGCGCATCACGCGCCTCGGTGCACACGGGACTTCCGCGCCGGCACACTAGAGGTCGACTAGCCGGAAGAAGCGGCGGCCGCCGCTGACGACTCCGTCGCCCCCGGCCGGGACGGTCTGCGCGCCCACAGCCACGCCCCCACTCCCAGAGCCACGACGCTGGCGATCTGGGACGTGGTGAGACCGAACACGAAGCGATCTCCCTTCGCCCGGACGAACTCCACCGCGAAGCGCTCGATGCCGTAGAGCACCAGGAAGGCGCCGAACAACTGACCGGGCCGCAGGGCGCGCTTGGACATCTGCCAGAGGATCGCGAACATGATCAGTCCGCCTCCGATCTCGTACAACTGCGTCGGGTGCACAGCGAGCACCGCGTTGTCGGGCAAGGCGGCATCCACCTCGACGCCCAGAGAGCGGAAGTAGCCGGCCGTGCTCGGCGGCGAGCCCTGCGGGAAGGCGATCCCGACGCCGCTTTCGGTGGGCAAGCCGTAGTCGTCGCCCACCAAGAAGCACCCCACGCGCCCCACCGCGTAGGCCAGACCCAGCGCCGGCGCGGCGCCGTCGAACATGGTGGCGATCGGCAGACCCTTCTTCTTGGCCTGCCAGTAGAACGCCAGCACGCCGCCTATCAGCCCGCCGTACCAGACGAGCCCGGCGCGGCTGAGGAGCTCGCCCATGGGGTCGGCGGCGAAGTCGCGCCAGTGCAACCCCATGTAGTAGAGCTTGGCCCCCAGAACGCCCGCGATCGCGGTCGCGGCGAGGATTTCCCACGCGATCTCCGGGTCCATTCCGCGCCGCTCGAGCTGAAGCGAAAGGATCCACGCGCCCGTCAGGAACGACAGGAAGATCATCACGCCGAAGCTGGTGACCTCGAAGCCTCCTATCTCGAACAGAACCGGGTACATCGCCGCCCCTCCATGTGTTTGATCAGTCGGCCGATTCGGTCGCTTCCCCGCTCCACCGGCGCACGAACCGGAGCACGAACAGCGCGCCGAGCGCCATGGCCGCCATCGGCAGTCCGTACACCAGGAGGTTGAAGCCCTCGGCCCTGGGCTCGAGCAGTACGAATTCGCCGTAGCGGGCCACGAAGTAGGCCTCGATCTCCTCGCTCGAACGGCCCGCGGTCACCTGCTCTTTGACGATAGCCCGCATCTCGCGTGCTAGCTCCGCGGGAGAGTCCTCGATCGATAGACCCTGGCACACCACGCAGCGCAGCCCGGAGGCGATCTGGCGGGTGCGCGCCTCGACGATGGAGTCGTTGGCCGGCGCCTGGTCGATGCCCGTCTCGGCGGAGGCGCCGCCCGGGCCAGGGCCGAAGCCAGCGAGCACCAGCAGGCACGCGCCCGCCGCCGCGGACCGGCGCGTCACGGGACGCCCAGCTCCGGCGTGGCGCCTGGAGCCTCCGCGCCGCGTTGCCAACCCGGCGAGGAAGTCGCCGCCTCGCCGTCCACTTCGGTCTCCCCCGCCAGCAGCGCCTCGATCCGCTCGGTCAGCAGCCCTCGGTACACCGGACCGACGTGCTTGTACGCGACGCGTCCGTCGCGATCCACGAAGAAGGTCTCGGGGACGCCCCACAGGCCGTACTCGATGGCCGTGCGGGACCCGGGGTCGAGCAACGCCGGGTACACCTGCCCGCCCATGCCCCTTATCCAGCGCAGGGCATCCTCCGGCCGGTCCTGATAGGCGACGCCGTAAAAGCGCACGCCGCTGTCGGCGTAGAACTCGGCGGCTTCGCCCAGCGGCCCGTGCTCGTTGCGGCACGCCACACACCAAGACGCGAAGAAGTTGACCACGACGATGTCGCCGCTGTCGGCGCCCAGGGAGTACAGGTCGGGCAGATCCGCAGTCGCCGCTGCTCCCCGCGTGGGGGTTCCATCCAGCCTCGGCAGCTCGAACGCAGGCGCGGCGCGGCCCGGCAGAGGTGACTCGATGGCGCGCGGATCGCGCCCCATGCCGAAAAGCAACAGCGCGAGGATAGGCACGGCAGCCAGCGCCCCCAACGCCGCGCGCACCCAGCTCACGGCGCGCCCGCGGTCGGCGCCCGGGTGAGGCGAATCGCGTCCGTGCGCGAAAGCCGGCCCGGCTTGCCGCGTCGTCGGCCGGTCAGGAGCGAGATCAAGGCGCCCAGGGCCACCACCACGCCGCCGATCCAGATCCATACCACGAGCGGCTGCACCAGCGCCTGGATCGTGACCGACGACCCGTCGCGCTCGAAGGCCATCAGCACGAGGTAGAGGTCCCGGTGGGGCCGCTCCCTTACCGCGGGCGTGGTGACCGGCTGGTCGCTGGTGCGGTAGAAGTTCAGCCGCGGACGGAGCACCTCACGCGGCTCGCCGGCCGCGTCCAGGAGCGCCATGTCGGCCCACACCACGAAACGCCTCGGCTCTTCGCGCGCCGAGACGCCGTCGAAGCGCAGCGTGTAGCCCTCTATCTCGAGCGTCTCCCCGGGCCTCAGGGTCCGCTCGGTCTCGACCCGGAACACCGATGAGGCCGCTATGCCCACCGCCATCATGAGGATGCCCAGGTGCGCGACGTAGCCGCCGTAGCGCCGCCCGCCCGAGCGCACGAGCCGAACCAGCGCGGTGGCGGGCCCTTCGCCGTGAGCGCGCATCCGCGCCCTGGCCCCGCGCCAGAACTCCTGGAGGTTGGTGGCGCCCGCCCAGCCGGCGAACGCGAACGCGGCGAACGCGTAGGGGTTGCGTGTGCCGACAAGAACCGCAAACGCCAGCGCCGCCACCGCCGCGATCGTCGGCACCCGGAACCGCTCCTTGAGCTCCTCGCGCGTCGCGGCTCGCCACGGCAACGCGGGGCCGACGCCGAGCAGGAACAGCAGCGCGACGATGAGCGGCAGCGTCATGCGATTGAAGAACGGCGCGCCCACGCTGACCTTGACCCCCCGGAACGCCTCGGCCACCAGCGGATACACGGTGCCGAGCAGCACGGTGAACGTGAACACCGTGAGGAGCAGGTTGTTGAACAGGAATACGGTCTCCCGGGTCGCCACTCCGCCCAGGCGCCCCTCGGAGCGGAGCGCCGCGCTGCGGCCGAGCAGCAGCGCCAGGGAGAAGACCAGGCAAACGGCGATGAAGCCCAGGAACCAGTAGCCTATCTCGCCTTCGGCGAAGGCGTGGACCGACGCCACGATACCGCTGCGCGTCAGAAACGTCCCGAAGATCGTCAGCAGGAACGTCGCCACGATGAGGCTCAGGTTCCACATGCGCAGCAGCCCGCGGCGCTCCTCCACCATGGCCGAGTGCAGGAACGCCGTCGCGGTCAGCCACGGCAGGAAGGACGCGTTCTCGACGGGATCCCAGGCCCAGTAGCCGCCCCAGCCCAGCACCTCGTAGGACCACCACATGCCCGCCATGATCGCCAGCGACAGAAAAGCCCACGCAGCGATCGTCCATCGTCGGGTCAGGCGCAGCCACGCGCCGTCCTCGACCCTGCCGCTCAGAAGCGCCCCGATCGCGAACGCGAACGGCACGGACAACCCCACGTACCCCAGGTACAGCAGGGGCGGGTGGATGCCCATGAGAATGTGGTTCTGCAGCAGCGGGTTCGGCCCCGGTCCATCGGCCGGTACGGGATCGACCAGCGTGAACGGATCGGCGGGACCCAGCAGGAGCAGGTAGAAGAAGATGCCTATGACGAGTAGCGTCGCCGTGGCGTACGGCACCAGCGACCCGTGCCGGTCCCGGTTCAGGAACACGACCGCCGCCGAATACCCCGCCAGGACCAGTCCCCAGAAGAGGATGGATCCCTCGAGCGCGCCCCACAACGAGATGACCGTGTAGAACAGCGGCGTGGAGCGATTCCCGACCTGCGCGACGTAGCCCACGCTGAAGTCGTGCGTCACGAGCGCGTAGACCATCGCCAGGTTGGCGGCCAGCAGCAGCGCGAAGGTGGCGTAGGTGGCGACGCGCGCGCTGCTCAGGAGGTCCGCGCGGCCCCTGCGCACGCCGCCCACCGCCGCTGCCACGCCGTAGCCGGCGACGAGCAACGCCGCCACGATGCTGCTGTGACCTAGGATGCGGATCACGCCTCGCGCTCTCCGTGTCTGGCGGCGAGCCTAGCCGGCATCCGGCCCGACCAACTCGCGGTAGAGGTCCTCCGGGCGCTCGCCCTCCGCGGGGGCGCGGTACTCGTTGGAGTGCTTGACCATCAGGCTGTGCGCGTGGAACTCGCCGTCGGTCTGTAGGCTGCCCTCCACGACCACGCCGATCCCCTCGCGAAACATCTGGGGCGGAGCGCCGGTCGCCTTCACGTCGTAGCTGGTGGCGCCGTCCGTGAGCTGAAATCGCAGGTCCAGCTCGTCGGCCTTCCAGGACACGCTGCCGGGCGTGACCATGCCGCCCAGGCGTACCGGAGTGTCCACGCCTTCGTCTCCGCGTTCGGACAGCTCCGTGGGGGTCACGAAGTAGACCAGATTCTCCCCGAGTCCGCCCCAAGCCAGGTAGCTGAAACCCGCCAGAATGATGACGAGACCCGCAACCACCGTCAGCCGCTTTCGGTTCCGTTCGAGGATCATTGCGGGTTCTCCGACTCGCTAGCGAGGATCTCTTCCAGGGCGCGCCTAGCGCGGCGCTGCCTGCGCATCACGTATCCCCAGTAGAGAAGGAGCGTTCCCCAGGTAATCCCGTACGCCGCAGCGACCCATCCCCATTCACCCGACATGATCGACCTCCCCTCGCAGCGCGCGTTCGTCTGCGATCGCCTCGACCGCCGCGTCCATGCGCGCGACACGGCGTCTGAGGAGCACGAGAAAGGCGCCCACGAACAGGACGCCGAAGGCGTTGAGCCGCAGCCCGGTGGCGAACGCCGGGTCCATGGTGGACGGAGTGGACTGCACCTGGTGCAGCGTGCGCCACCAGCGCACGGACATGTAGACGACCGGAACGCCCAACGCCCCGAGTATGCCGACCACCGCGCTCCAGCGTGCCCGCCGCTCGCGGTCGTCCACCAGCGCCCGCAGCGCCAGATAGCTGACGAACACCAGAAACAGCACCAACGTGGAGGAGAGCCGCGCGTCCCACGTCCACCATACTCCCCAACTGGGCTTCGCCCAGATCATGCCCTGGAGAAGCACCAGTCCGTTCAGGAGCGTGCCGACCTCGGCGGCCGAAGCGCCCAGCTCGTCGGCGCGCTCGCTGCGCGTCGCCAGGTACCAAACCCCGGCGAGAAACACGACGGCGAAAGAGAGGAAGGCGATCCAGGCGGACGGCACGTGCACGTACAGGATCTTCTGCAGGTGCCCCATGTCCCGCTCGGGACCGGTGTTCAGGCCGTACCACTGCGCGTAAGCGAAGAACGCCGCCGCGGCCAGGCCGAATAGGGCGAGCGCCGGTCCCCGCCGCAGCAGCGGCCCGGCGGCAGCCGCCGCTCCTGTGTCGTTGTCCGGGATCAAGGTCGAGACCTCCTGGTCGTCTAGGCCGTCAGTCCTCTACGACGGCGCCGAATAGCAGGTACGCCGCCGCCAGGAAGATCGCGTCGAATCCGGCGAGCAGGCCGAGCCAGTTCACGCGCTCGGCGATGGCGTCGCCGATGAGCACCACGTCGGTCGCTTTGACCGCGGCGATTACAATGGGGGCGAGCATGGGAAAAAGCAGCAGGGGAAGCAGAACCTCCCGGGCTCGGACGCGGCTCGCCATGCCGGCGTAGAAAGTACCGAGCGCCACGATCCCGATCGTGCCCAATACCATGATCGGCAGCAGGTCGGGCAGTGCGACCAACACAGGCAGCCCGTACAGAATGCCTGCCAGCGGTACCACGATCGCCTCCACGGCGAACACGAACGCGAGCGCGCCGATCACCTTCCCGAGGAACAGCGAGCGCCGGTCTCCCGGGTACATGAGGAGGGAGTCCAGAGCCCCGTCCTCGAGTTCCAGCTGGTAGGTTCGCCCGAACGCCAGCACCGAGCTGAAGATCACGGTCAGCCAGAGGACGCCGGCCGCCGCCTGGGCGAGCGCCCGCGAGTCCGGCCCTAGCGCGAACCCGAACAGGACGAGCATCAGCACGGCGAACCCCACGACCGCGGCGAAGTTCGCGCGCGAACGCGCCTCCATCAGGACGTCCTTCCATGCGACCGCCAGGATACGCGAGATCTCGCCGGCGCCGGATTCGGAGGGGTGCGCGCTCAACGGGCCACGGTCGCGGGCAGGCCGCGCGCCGAGCCGGCCGGGTTGCTCGGTACCACCCGGCCTCTCTTCAGGTAGACCACGCGGTCGACGATCCTGCTTGCCCTCACCAGGTCGTGGGTGGCCACGACGACCGAGCTGCCAGCCTCGGAGAGCTCGCGCGTCACACCTTCGAGGAGCTCCAGGCCGGCGGCGTCGAAGCTGGCGAAGGGTTCGTCGAGCAGCAGCAGCCGGGGCGGCGCGAGCAGCAGCCGTCCCAGCGCGAGCCTGCGGCGCATGCCCGAGGAGAACCCCCGGACCCTGCGATCAGCGTGGGCTGACAGGCCGACCCTGTCGAGAACGACGGCCAGGCTTGCCGGGCGCGGGCCCAGGCCGAGCATCCTCGCCGCGAAGCTCAGGTTCTGCCGGGCGGAAAGATCCTCGTACAGGCCGGTACGATGAGCGAGCAGTCCCACGTTTCGGCGCGCCGCGTCCGCGCCGAGAACCAGGTCGTGGCCGCACACCTCGCCCGCTCCCCGCGTGGGGCGAATCAGCGTCGCGGCGATGCGCAGCAGCGTGGTCTTGCCGCTGCCGTTCGGGCCCGCGAGCGCGATCGACTCTCCGGAGCGGACGGTCAGGTCCACCCCGCGCAGCGCCCAGTGGCGCTCGAAGCGACGGGCGACGCCCCGCAGCACGAGCGCGGGAGGCGTCGAAGGCGTGGCCTGGTCAGGTCTCAATAGCTATGCGGGCGAAAGCACAGGTCGACAAACCGGGCGAGGCGTCACCGCCCCGCCCGCGAACCGCGCAAAGATAGGGCCCGGGGGCTTCCGGGTCACCCCGCGGGCCGCCCGCCGGGCGCCTCAGTTGCCGAAGTCGACCGTCGGCGCTTCCCTCGCCTCTTCGGGAGCTTCGAAGGACTGGTGCCGGTCCGCGCCGATGACCTTGGCCGTGACGACCTGCGGGAACTGCCGGATGAACGTGTTGTGCACCTGGACGGCCTCGTTGTAGTCCTGGCGCGCGACGCTGATCCGGTTCTCGGTTTCGGTCAGCTCATCCTGCAGCGCACGGAAGTTCTCGTTGGCGGTGAGATCGGGATAGGCTTCCACCGCTACGTTGATGAACAGGCGCATGTTGCGCGCGACGTCGGCCGACAGCCGCCCCAATTCGTTGGGATCCACCTGCGCGTCCACGCCCTGCGCCATCTGTTCGCTGGCCTGGGCCAGCCCGGCTCGCGCCTGGGCGACCTGCGTGAACGTTTCCTGCTGGAACTCCGCGGCCTCGTCGACGGTGGCGACCAGGTTCGGGATGAGGTCGTTCCTGCGCATCAACTCGGTCTCGATGTTCGCCCGCATCTGGCCGACCTGTTCGTCGAGCGACTGGATGCGATTGAAGCCACAGCCGGACAGCGAGAGGACCAGCGGGATCAGGAGCCATCGACCGTTCATTTTTCGGATTCCTCTCCAAGGGTCGTTTTTCGATGACGGTCCAAGCCGTCCACGTAACGCACCGTCCGTTCCATCAGCCGGTAGTACCCCTCCACCTCGGGGTGGGAGAGGCTCCTATCGGGCGCCGACCCGGAGCGGCGCGATCGGCGTGCTTCCAGGAAGGCGGACGGATCACCGCCCACCGTGCGGGCGGCCTCCCGCACCACTTCATCCCCTTCCTCCGGGACGGGCCTGCCGGCCACCCTGAGCGTCGCCCTCATGTACGTCTGGAAGGACGGCAGGGCGCGCAGCAGCAGCGCGCCCACCTCGTCGGGCTCGGAAGCCGACAGCATGAGTTCCTCGTGCAGTCGGACCACGGCGCCCCGCAGCTCGGTTTCGAGCTGCAGGCGGAGAGCGTCCGGGGAGACGCTCACTCCCGCCAGCGGGTCGTCGCCCAGCAGCACGTCGCGGTGATCCAGCATGTCGGACACCTCCATCGCGAAGGCGTCGGAGGCGTGGGCCCAGTCGGCCGCATCCAGCACCATGGGCGGGCTGTTGCCCAGCTCCACCCAGCGGCGCGCGAGCGGCCCCGCGGCGGCCAGGTCCTCCATGCGGATCGTGTCCACCAGGAGCAGGAGGTTGATGTCGCTCACGCCCGGTATCGCGTCGCCGCGCGCCACCGAGCCGTGCAGCACTACCGAGCGCAGCCGGTCTCCCCAGACGCCGGTCACGTCCGCCACGAATCGGCGCGCGGTTTCCTTCGGATCGGTCATTGCTTCGCTCCGTTCTACCAGCTTCCGCCGCCGCCGCCGCCGCCGAATCCACCTCCGCCTCCAAACCCCCCGAATCCGCCTCCGCCTCCGCCCGAGCCTCCGAAGCCGCCCCAGCCGCCGCGGTGTCGCCCGCCCATCGGGACGGGCATGAAGACCACCGGCCAGCGCCGCCCGCGGCGGCCTCCGGGCCCTCCGCCTCGGCCGCCGCCTCGCGTGGCCACGATCGCGACGACGACGAGGGCGATGAAGACCAGCAACACTATCGTGCGCAGGTCGGGGTCGCCGTTCGACCCTCCGTCCGCCGGCAGGCGGGGCATCTCTCCCGTCATCTCGAAGTCGAAAGCCTCGGCGTATTCTAGCGCCAACGCCGCCACGGAAAGGAAGATGCCCTGCCCGTAGTCCTGTTCGCGGAACGCGGGGATCGCGAGACGATCGCGAATCCTGCCCACCTCGGCGGCGGTGATGAACGCGTTGGTGCCGGTGCCGAGCGACACGAAGAAGTGCCCGCGGCCGTCGGGGGATGTCTCCTTGGGTACGACCAGGACCACCGCGCCCGTGTTGCGCTGGCGGTCACCGATCTCGCCCTGGGCGCCGACCCCCCAGTCCCGGCCGATGGAGCGAGCGACTTCCTCCGCCGCCCTCCCCTCGAGGGAACGGAGCGTGACGACCACGATCTCGCCGCTCGACTTGCTTCGCACCTCGTCGATCAGCCGCCCGATCCGGGCCTCGTCGTCCGGCTCGATCACGCCCGCGAAGTCGTTGACGAAGCCTACCGGAGCTGGGATCTGCTGCGCACGCACGGATGCGGGCGAGACGCCGCTCGCCGCGGCCACCAGCGCTGCGGCGGCCATCAGTGATGCGGCAGCTAGTCCCCTCCGCGCTCTGTTCGTCCTGGCCATGGCTCCCGCCGCGATTCTTGGCTCTCGTCTCCGCTCCGGGGATAATACGAGCCGGGCGCGCCCGCGCTTCACCGCGGAGGCCAAACCGAGCGCTCCCGGAGCACCGGCGGCGACGATGAGGAAGCCGCGTATCGGCGGGTAGATCTTCAGGCCGTTCGGGTCGGGGGCGTCAACCGGCTCCGACCCGGATCTTTCGCCAGCGTAGCCAGCCGTACAGCGCGCCACCCAGCGGCCAAAGGAGAGCGGAGAACACGGTGCCGTAGAGGAACTCGCTCGACGCCAGGTAGGTCCACTCGGGCGGGTCGGCGGCGGCCAGGAAGACCGGCCAGAGAACGAACACGACGACCCACACGGACACGCCCGTCTTTACGCCGAACTGCACCAGCCAGAATCGTACGTGTGCGCGCAGTTCGGTCGTTTCGGGTGGATCGAAGGCCAGGCGGAAGGAAGGCCCCAGACGAGGCGCCTCGGGCGGCAGCGCAGCCTCCCGGCGCCAGCGCAGCCAGCCGTACAAGGCGCCCGCCAGCGGCCAGAGGGTCAGGGACGCGGCGGTTCCGACCAGAAAGCCGCGTGAGGTAAGATATCCCCAGTTGGGAGGCCCCGGGCCCGCAACCAGCGTCTGCGGGAGCAGCAGCGTGATGGCCCAGACCGAGTACCCGAGCTTCACGCCGAAGTCCAGCATGCCAGCCCGAACGTAGACTCCGCGATCCGTCATGAGGGGCCTCCAGCGTTACAGCAATGCCCTCGACAGGACTCGAACCTGTGGCCTTGGGATTAGGAATCCCACGCTCTATCCACCTGAGCTACGAGGGCGCGGCAGGAAAGATAGACGCGGCCGGGCGGCGGACAAACCCCGGCCGGGAGGGTGCCTCCGGCGTCAGCGCAGCGCTTCGATCGCCAGGAAACCAGCCACCAGCAGCACGATGAACGCCCACGCCAGCCACGTGAAGTAGCGGTTTATGAAGGCCTGAATCGACTCCCCGAAGCGCTTGATCAGCGCGGCCAGCACGAAGAACCTGAGGCCCCGGCTGAGGACGCTGGCGAGCAGGAACACGGGCGGGCTGATGCCGAACGCTCCGGACGACAGCGTGAACACCTTGTAGGGGATGGGCGTGAGCCCGGCGGTGAACACGGCCAGGAAGCCGTAGCGATCGTAGAGCCCCTTCACGTGCTCGAACGCCTCGGGCGTGACCCCCGGGACGTGGTCGAAGAAGAACGTGTCCACCGCCGACCACGCGCCCCAGCCGATCAGGTAACCCGCGGCCCCGCCCAGAACTGACGCGACGGTGCAGATCGCGGCGAACCTGAGCGCGCGCGCCGGCCTGCCCACGCAGAGCGCCAGCAGGAGCGGATCGGGCGGGATCGGAAAGAAAGACGACTCGGCGAACGACAGCCCAGCGAGCGCCCGCTCGCCTCCGGGACGATCGGCCCAGCCGATGACCCAGTCGTATAGGCGCCGCATGGGTCCGCGCCTGATGGGTGGAGCCGCCGTGTCGCTCAAGCCTCGTCTCCCGTCGCGTGTTCGCCGCGACCGCCCCACGCCTGCCTGCCTAGCAGCGGCACGAAGGTGCAGGCCAGTTCGTCCGTGACGGTCAAGCCATCCTCGTGGCGGCGAACCACCCTCAGGTGCTGCATCTCGCGATCCCCGACCGGGATGATCAGGCGTCCGCCCATGGCGAGTTGGTCGATGAGGGCCGGCGGCACGTCCGGCGATCCCGCCGCCACGATGATGGCGTCGTAGGGCGCGTACCTGGCCCAGCCGAGGGAGCCGTCGCCCACCGTGACCAGCACGTTCCGGTGGCCGGATTCCTCCAGCGCCAGGCGCGCGCGCGTGGCGAGCTGCGGAATGCGCTCGATGGAGTACACGTGCTGGGCGAGCCGCGCCAGGAGCGCGGTCTGGTAGCCGCTCCCGGTGCCGACTTCCAGCACCCGCTCCTTTCCGGTCAGCTCGGCCAGCTCCGCGCACAGCGCCTGCAGGGACGGCTGCGAGATGGTCTGACCGAAGCCGATCGGCAACGCGGAATCGTCGTAGGCGCGGTGGCGCACGCCCTCGGGGACGAAGAGGTGGCGCGGCACCTCGGCGACGGCGCGCAGTACGTCGAGGTCCCGAACGCCCTTGCGCCGTACCGTCTCCAGCAACCCCTCACGGGCGCGCGCGTAGGCGTCGCTCACGGGGCCGTCACGCTCCAGGCCTCCAGATCTTCGATGAGGCGGTGGTTGGTGAGATCCAGATGGAGCGGGGTCATGGATATGAAGCCCTCGCGCACCGCGGCGAAATCGGACCGCTCGCTGCCCCACCAGCGGCTCTCCCCTCCCCCGATCCAAAAGTACTCGCGGCCGCTCGGATCCATTGCGCGAGTCAGTGAATCGTCGTACGCGCGGCGCCCCAGGACCGTTACGCGCGTGCCCCGTACCTCGTGCGCGGGCACCGGCGGAAGGTTGACGTTGATCAGCGTCTCCGGCGGGAACTCGTCGCGGCCGACGATCTGGCGCAGCAACCCCGCCAGGACCTCCTCCCAGCCCTCGTCCAGGGGCGGATCGGGTTCCCTCGATGCGTAGGACACGGCCACCGCGGGCACGCCCAGGATGATCGCCTCCATGGCCGCGGCGACGGTGCCGGAGTAGAGCACGTCGTCCCCCATGTTGGAGCCGTGATTCACGCCGGACAGCACGAAGTCGGGAGACTCATCGAGGAGCTCGCCGAGCGCGAGCACCACGCAGTCCGTGGGCGTGCCGTCCACCACCAGCGCGCCCTCCCGGACTCGGCGCACGCGCAGCGGCCTGTGCATCGTCAGGGAGTGGCTCGTGGCGCTCTGCTCGCGGTCGGGGGCCACCACGTCCACGTCCCCGAGCCGGGACGCGACGGCGGTCAGCAGGCCGATCCCGGGCGCCAGATAGCCGTCGTCGTTGGTGACGAGGAGGCGCATCAGCGCTTCCGGGGAGGGGTCAGCACCCGCTCGAGCTCATCCAGCTCATCCCGCAGCTGCACGAGTAGTTCCTGATCGATGGCTCTCCGACGGGCGTCCGGCAGGTCCCCCCCACGGCGGAGCTGCTCGAGCCGCTGGCGCGCCCCCTCGATGGTGTACTTCTCCTCGTACAGGAGACGCTTGACCAGCAACACGAGCTGGATCTCCTTGCGCCGGAAGACGCGGTTTCCGGAGCGGTTTTTCGACGGGCTGAGCACGCCGAATTGGGTTTCCCAGTAGCGGAGCACGTGCGGCTTCAGGCCCACTATCTCGCAGACCTCGCCGATCGAGTAGTACTCCTTGGGAGCGATTCTCGAAGAAGTCACGTCCACCGTTCCGGTTTGGGGTCCCGCTCCATGAGGTTGCGCAGCGCCGCGCCTGGCGAGCGCCCTTCGAACAGAACCGCGTGCACCTCCTCAACGATGGGCATCTCGATGCCCTCCCGCGCCGACAGCCGTGCCGCCGCGCGGGTCGTTTCCACGCCCTCGGCCACCATCCGCATTTCGCCGAGAATGTCCGCCAGCGACCGTCCCTTGCCGAGCTCGACGCCCACGGAACGGTTCCGGCTGAGTCCGCCCGTGCACGTGAGGATGAGGTCGCCCATCCCCGCGAGCCCCGAGAACGTCAACGGATCCGCCCCCAGGGCGGTGCCCAGCCTGGCCATCTCCGCCAGCCCGCGGGTCATCAGCGCCGCCTGCGTGTTGTGGCCGAGCCCGAGGCCGACGGCCATCCCGGACGCGATGGCGATCACGTTCTTGAGCGCGCCGCCCAGCTCGACGCCGGTCACGTCGGTGACCGTGTACACGCGGAAGTACGAGGTCTGGAACAGGTCCTGGACGAGCTGCGCCGCCGCGGGCTGGGCGCTGGCGACGGCCACCGCGGTGGGGACCTCGCGCGCCACCTCCACGGCGAAGCTGGGGCCGGACAGAAAGCACGCCCGGTGCGCGATGCGCGGGGGCAGCGCCGCGTCCAGCACCTCGGCCATCGTGCGCAGCGTGGCGGTCTCGATCCCCTTCGACGCGCTCACCACCAGGGCGGAGGGGTGCAGCGCCGGCGCCGCCTCTGCCATCACCCGCGACACGTGCTGGGAAGGGCTGACGGACACGACGACCGGCGCCCCCTCGACCGCCTCCGCGAGGTTCGTGGTCGCGACCAGCCGCGGCGGAAGCGGGACTCCGGGCAGATAGATGGAGTTCTCGCGGCTTTGCGTGATTGCCTCGGCCACATCCTCTTCGTAGGACCAGAGACGCACATCGTGTCCCTTCTTCGCGAGCAGCAGCGCGAGGGCGGTGCCCCAGCTCCCCGCGCCGACGACGCCTACCGCGTTCACGTCGCCTCCTCCCTGCGCCGAAACGACGGCTCCTCGCCGCGTACCAGACGCCGCACGTTGGCCCGGTGCGTGACCAGCACGAAGGCCGCGAGCGCCAGCGCCACGTAGAACATCAGGCCACTCCCCTCCAGCCACCACACGGCCGCCGGGAGCGCGAGCGCGGCGACCATGGACGCGAGCGAGACTATCCCCGTGATGGCTACCACGCCGCCCCACACCAGGAGTCCGATCCCGACCGCCGCCGGAGCGAGCGCCAGGAACACTCCCCCGCCGGTGGCGACCCCCTTGCCACCCCGAAAGCGCACGTAGACCGGGAAGACGTGCCCGACGATGGCGGCGACTCCGAACGCGAGCGCCCAGCCGGTCCCGTCGACCGCGGCGAGGCCAGCGAAGTAGCGCGCGGGGACGAATCCCTTGGCCACGTCCAGCAGCATCACGGGTGCGGCCCAGCGCCAGCCGAGCACGCGGAAGACGTTCGTAGCGCCCAGGTTGCCGCTGCCGCGCTCGCGCAGGTCGATGCCGCGCGCGCGGCCCGCCAGGAAGCTGCTCGGGATGGACCCGAGCAGGTACGCCAGGATCAGCAGCGCGCCGCTCAAGCGGCGTCCTCCCGACGTCCGCGGATGCGGATCGTCAGCGGCACTCCCTCGAAGCCCCAGGCCCGGCGGAAGCCGTTGGACAGGTAGCGCATGTAGTTGCGGGTGAACCCCTTCGGTTCGTTGCTGAAGAGGACGAAGGTCGGCGGAGCCGTGCCGGCTTGAGTGGCGTAGAGGATGCGCACGGCCCGGCCGTGGTGGTGGGGCGGGTGCAGCTTGCGCGTCAGCTCGCCCACCACCTCGTTCACTTCCGCCGTCGGGACGCGGGCCTGCCTGCGGTCGGCGACCGCCAGCGCCGCGTCCAGCGCCTTCCTGACGCGCTGGCCCGTCAGCGCCGACATGAAGATCACTGGCACGTGCGTCAGCGACGGAGCGCGCTCTTTGATGTGTCTTTCGTACGCGGCGGAGGTGCGGTCGTCCTTCTCGACCAGATCCCACTTGTTGGCGACCAGGACCAGCCCGCACCCGTGTTCCAGGGCGCGCTCGGCGATCTTGAGGTCCTGCACGTGGATGGGCTCGGTCGAGTCGATCAGGAGCAGGCACACGGCCGCCCGCTGGATCGCCTGCTCGGTCCTGAGCGCGCTGTAGTACTCGACGCCCTCCTTTACGCGAGCCTGTCTGCGCAGGCCCGCGGTATCCACCAGGATGAGATCCCGCCCCTGGTAGCGAAACGGGGTGTCGACGGTGTCACGCGTGGTCCCCGGGGCCTCGCCGACGACGCTTCGCTCCACCCCGAGCAGGCGGTTGGTGAAGCTGCTCTTGCCGACGTTGGGCCGTCCGATGATCGCCACCGAAACGGTCTCTTCCTCCTCCGGCGGCGGGCGCTCGGGAAGGTGAGCCACGATGGCGTCCAGCACGTCACCCGAACCCCGGCCCGACGAAGAGCTGACCGGCAGAGGGTCGCCGAGCCCCAGCGCCCAGAATTCGTGCTGCGCGACCTCCTCCGGGTGGCGGTCCAGCTTGTTGACCAGGAGCACCACGGGGAGCCCGGAATTGCGCAGAATCTCTGCGACGCGCTCGTCTTCGGCGGTCAGGCCCTCGCGGCCGTCGACCATCAGGACGAGTACGTCTGCCTCGCCGATGGCGGCGAGGATCTGGTCGCGCACCGCGGCCGCCAGGGGATCCTGGTCGTCTCCGATGAAGCCGCCCGTATCCACCAGCCAGAAGGGCCGCCCGGCCCATTCGGCTTGACCGAAGTTGCGGTCGCGGGTGATGCCCGGTCGATCCTCGACGATCGCCTTGCGTCCCCCCAGGACGCGATTGAAGAACGTGGACTTGCCCACGTTGGGGCGGCCGACCACGGCCACGACCGGCAGCGGAGCGCTCACGCGGCGAGAGCCTCCGAAAAGGACTCGGCGAAAACGACGCGGGCGCCCCGCGCCGCGCCCTCGATGGCCGAACCGGGGATGTCGTCGATGAAGACGCCGTCGCCGTTCAGCGCGGTGGCCGGGACCAGGATCAGGTCGAACGGACCGCACGCGGCCAACGCCGCGAGCGCGTCGCGCCCGGCCATCAGGCCGGCGGCCGACACCTCCGACCCGAACAAGCGGTTCGGGACCGGCAGGATCCGCGGCCCACCGCCACCGGCCAGCTCCGCGACCGCGTGGCGGAGCTCCGCGCCCACTCGTGTACCCGTGAGTACGGCAACCCTGTTGCCATGGAACGCGCCATCTGCCAGCGCGGCGCCGAAATCGGCGAGCAGGTCCGACAGGGCGCCCACGCCGTTTTCGGCCAGGGAATCATCGTCGTGATAGTCGGCGCCGGGGAGCGTCTCGCCCGCCAGGTAGAACAGCTCGTCCGCGGCGTAGGCCCAACCGTAGCCGCGCGCTCCGAGGGCTTGCCCGCGGGCCCGTTCTACCGCCGCGATGGCGTCCCTGGCTTCCTCCGGGGACAGGGGCCGCACCGGCCTGTGCGCGTTGTGTCGGGTCAACCCCACGGGCACCACCGAGAGGGTCTGGATCCCCTCCCCCAAGCGCCACAGATCGTCGATGCTGCGGCGCAGATGGGGCCCGTCGTTCCACCCGGGACACAGCACGATCTGCGCGTGTACGGCGATGCCCCCGCGCACCAGCTCGCCCAGGCGCTCGAGGACGTCGCCCCCGCGCCCTACGCCCAGAATTCGCTCGCGCACCCATGGCTCCGTGGCGTGCACGCTGACGTAGAGCGGCGACAGACGCTGCTCTATCAGGCGGGCGATTCCCTGCGCGCCCAGGTTGGTCAGGGTGACGTAGCTCCCGTAGGCGAACGACAGACGGAAGTCATCGTCGCGCAGGTAGAGGCTTTGCCTCACCCCCTCCGGGTTTCCGTCGATGAAGCAGAAGACGCACTTGTTCGCGCATTCCCTCACGGGATCCGGGGCGGGCTCGATGCCGAGAAGCTCCGCGGGATCCTTCTCTATCTCGAGGATTACCCTCTCCCCCGCCGGGTCGGCGACCTCCACCTCGAGCCACGGCTCGGCCTCGAGGAACCGAAAGTCGATTCCATCGCGCACGATGTCGCCGTTGATACGCACGATTCGGCTGCCCACACGTAGCTCCAGCGCCTCCGCAATGGAGCCGGAAAGAACCGTCTTTATCGTGACCATGTCGCTCTAAGGTATCGCTTGAGGCGAGCGTCTGAATGCGTCTGACTAATACCACTTAGGGCGTTACTCGCACAAACGACGGGGGCGCGGACCCAAGCCCGCGCCCCCATCCGCCCAGCCCCCAAAAAGTTGGGAGGAAAAGCGTTACTCGGCCACCTCGTAGCGCCAGCCCGCGGGCCGTGTCTCGGAGTCGAACGGCAGCTCCAGCTCCCACGGCGTGGATCCGTCCTCCGCCGGCAGCGTGAGCGCCACTTCTCCCGTGGTCAGCTCGACCCCATCCTCGTCGACCACGACAAAGCGCAGGGTGGCCGGATCTCCTTCGGCGCCGGCTATGTTCACGGCGGTGCCGCTGAGGATCACGAAGTCGTCGTCGACCTCCATATCGACACCCTCTACCGAAAAGGCCAGGCCGGCGCGCCGCTCCAGGATGTTCGCGGTTTCCTGCCGAAGCGCATCCGCCGCTGCTTCGTCGGCCTCCAGGTCGCTCAGCGATCGAACCGCCTGAGCCGCCAGCGCAAGAATGTTCTCGTTGTACGGGTCCATTTCGCGCAACGCGCCGGCCTGCTCGCGGAGCTCGCCGTAGTACGTGGCCAGGTCGTCCCTGTCGTCGCCCTCCGGCGCGGCCCCCGCCTCCACCAGGCGCTCCTCGATGGCGCGCGCGAGGGCGTAGACCGAGTTGGCCATGTTGTAACGCGTGTCGCGGGAATGGGGATTCTTGTCGAGCGACTTGGCGAACGCCGTGCGAGCCTCCTCGTAGCGCTCCGCGCCGAACAGGCCCACCCCCAACCGGAAGTACTCATCGCCCGACAAATCATCGCGTTCGAGGGCCCCCGCGTAGAGCTCCGCCACCTCATCCGTTTGGCCGAGCTGGCCCAGCACCACGCCCAGATTGCCGAGCGCCGTCATGTCCTCGGGGTTGATCTCGAGATAGTCCCGGTAGGCCTGAACCGCTTCCTCTCCGCGGTCGGAACGAGCCAGCACCTGGGCCATGTTGAATACCGCGACGCGGCGGTTGTTGTCGAAGGCTTCCTCGTTCGCCTCGCGGAGCTTCTCGCCCTCCGGGCCGTCCATGATCTCGAGGGCTCCCTGAAAGAACGTGACGGACTCCTCGTCTTCTCCCTCGGCCGCCAACATGGTTCCCAGGTTGAGCTTGGCCTCCGGACGTCCCTGAAAGACCTTGTCCGCGCCGCGATAGTGCGCCTCGGCGGTCTCCATGTCACCCTGCTGGGAGGCCGTGGCTCCCGCGTTGTAGGCGCGAACCCAAGCGTTGTGGCGGTCCGTGCTGAGTTCCTCTTCGTATTCCGGATAGAGCTCTATCGCACGATCCCACGCCCCGGCGGCCTCTCCCACCTGGTTCAGCTCGGCGTAGGCTCGACCCAAGAGCAGGTAGAGCCGCGGGTTGTTCGCATTCGCCGACATGCCGTCCTGGGCCAGATCGATCGCCTGCTGGAAGAGCTTCTTCTTGTCGTCGGGGTTCGCCTTCTGGCGCGCTTGGCTGATGTAGAGCGCCACGCCACGCGTGTAGCGGTTATCGCTCGGCTTCTGGGCCGACGCGGGGAGCGCTCCGACCATGCTTCCCAGCGCAACGAGCGTGAGAATCATGCGGACACGAGACATCGCCTTCCTCCTCCTGGAGTTCATACCATCTCGACCGGGGTCGAACCACCGACCGCGGTACCGTCTTCGTCTGTCGGTTCCGTAGAATCCAGAGCCTGTCTGACCCCCAGCGGGGGCACGCCCGCGTCGCGAGCCGCGCTCGCCACGTCGTCGAACTCCGGCTTCCGGCGCACCTGCCCGTCCGGGAGGTGCACCTGCTTGCTCCGAATGCGCGTTCCGTGCCAGAGTCTCGTGCTCGCGGTCCTCGGCAGCGCGCGCCGGCCCACGGTCCAGTACCTGGCCCCGATCGTCGTCGTGCTCTCGAACAGAGCATCGAGAACGCTGTCGAGCGTTTGGTACGGGGCCAAAGCCTCGATTCGCAGGCCCGGCCTTCCCTTCTTCATTCCCACCGCGGAAGTGGTAACATCGACCGCCCCCGCCGCGCGCAGCGCCTCCAGCGCCGGGGGCACGTACTCGGGCGCCATGTCGTCCAGATCCGACTGCACGATCACCATCGTTGTGTCCTGTTCAGAGGACAGTTCCGCTAGTAACAGGCGCAAGCAGTTGGGCCTGTCGGCGGGGTCGCGCGAGCCCGCCCCGTAGCCCGAAGCCAGCACCCGCCAACGGGTCGGCGGCGGGCGTCCGTCCGTGAGCTCGGCGAGGATGGCCGCACCGGTTGGCGTCGTACACTCACCGTCCCACTGGGTTTCCCCGATGTCCATACCCTCCAGCAGCTTGGCCGTGGCCGGCGCCGGCAAGGGAAAGCGCCCGTGGTCGATGTCGATCCAGCCGCGGCCGATCGAGACCGCGCGCGTGAAGCACTCCTCGATGTTCAGGAAGCGGACGGCGTCGGCGGCGCAGCCGATATCCAGAATCGAATCCAACGCGCCGACTTCGTGGAAGTGCACGTGGTCCGGGTCGATGCCGTGGACCGATGCCTCCGCCGCGGCGAGGCGCTCGAAGATCCGGCGCGCGAGCGCGAGAGCCTCACCGTCCAGACCGCCCTCCAGGATCTCCAGGATGTCCGGCAGGTGCCGGTGGTGGTGCTCACGGGGAAGCTCGAAGCGGGCCGAGCGACACGCGATCGAGCGGCGCTGGACCGTGTCGGTGGACACCGATCCAGGCGGCGCGCCCAGCCGCGCGGCGACCTCGCGAAGCCGCTCCACAGGATAGCCCAGAGCCAGGACGGCGCCGAGGAACATATCGCCGCTGATGCCGGCGAACGGGTCGAAGATGAGGACGCGCATTGATCGAGTGAGTTGACTCCTGTCCTGCTGACGGCGCACGCCACCGGGTTCACGCGCGCCAACCCTAGCGTACCGTTGCAGAAGTCCCGTAGGCATTCGGCGCGCGCTGCATCCCGCGGATGCGGCGTTGGAACTCCTTGCCGTAGCTACAGCTACGGCGCGTCGTTCCGCCTTGCCTCGCGGGCGCATCACGCGCCTCGATGCACACGGGATTTCCGCGCCGGCACACTAGCCCGGTCGAGGCGTTCGCGCGAGCCCGGCGCCCGCGCGGTCAGCCGGAGCGCTCCAGGTGACTCTTCAGCGTGCGTGCCAGCGTGGGCGAGATGCCAGGTATGGCGGCGATGTCCTGCTCGGCGGCGGCCCGGATCGCCGACACGCTACCGAACTGGACCAGCAGCGCCCGCTGACGCGCAGGGCCTATTCCGGGCACCTCCGACAGGCTGCTCCTGAGCGTCCGCTTCCCGCGCAGACGGCGATTGTATCCGTGCGCGAACCGGTGGGCCTCGTCGCGCGCACGCTGAAGCAGGCGCAGCGCGGGGTTTCTGACGGCCAGGCGGACGGGCGCCCTCCCCCCCGTTCGGTGAATCTCTTCTTCGCGCTTCGCCAGGGCGACGGCTTCGACGTCCGCCGCTCCCGCGGAGACGGCGGCTTTCAGCGCGGCGCGGAGCTGACCCTTGCCGCCATCTATCAGCATGAGATCGGGCAGCGTGTCGTCCTCCTCGAGGCGCCGCCGCATGTAACGCTCGACCACCTCCGCCATGGACCGGAGGTCGTCGTTGCCCCAGTCGCCGCGGATCCGAAAGCGCCGGTAGCCGGCCTTGCGCGGGGCGCCGTTCTCGAAGGTCACGGCGCTCGCTACGACCTCGGTGCCCTGCGTGTGGGAGACGTCGAAGCAAACGATGCGGCGAGGGACCACCTTCAGGTCGAGGGCTTCCTGAAGCTCGTAGAGAACGTCCTCCGCGCGCTCGCCGACGTCGGGACGCAGGACGGCCCTCTCCTCCAGCAGGTGACGCGCGTTCTGAGCGGCGAGGTGAACCAACCGGGTCTTGGCCCCACGCTGGGGCACGCGAACGCGCAGGCGCCGTCCCCCCCGCTCGTTCAGGATCTCCTCCAGCGCCGCGCGGTCCTCGAACTCCTCGGGAGCGAGGATCTCACGGGGCAGGTCATCGACGCCGTGCTCTCCGCGGCCCAGATAAAAGCGCGTGGCGGCGGCGGCGAGCACTCCGCCGGAGTCGACTTCGTCCGCGTTCTCGAAGAAGTCCACCTCCCTGCCGAGCAGCTTGCCGCCCCGTACGCGGAGACGGACGGCGGCCGCGCGCTCCCCGTCGCGTGCGACCCCCAGAGCATCGACGTCTCCCCCGCGCACGTCCAGCGCTCGCTGGCGCCGCTCGATGGCGGCCAGACCCTGGAGGACGTCGCGACGCTCCGCGGCGCGCTCGAAGTCGAGCCGCTCGGCCGATTCCCGCATCTCCGCCTCCACGCGGCCGCGAACCCCGCCCGTGCGGCCGCCCAGCACGTCCACTACCTCCGCGATCATGCGGCCGTATTCCGCTTGCGTCTGAAGCCCCACGCAGGGCGCCTCGCAGCGGCCGATGTGGTGGTCGAGACAGGGCCGGGCGGGCCGCTCGGTTGGCAGGGCGTAGCGACAGCTGCGCACCGTGTGCGCCCGCTTGATGACCTCCAGCGCGTGGCGCAGGGCGCCCACGTCCGTGTACGGCCCGAAGTATCGCGCGCCGTCGTTCTCGACCCGGCGGGTGACGAGGACGCGCGGGAAGGGCTCGGCGAGCGTGACCTTCACGTACGGGTATCGCTTGTCGTCCCGGAGCTGGATGTTGAAGCGGGGGTGGTGCGCCTTGATGAGGTTCGCTTCCAGAAGAAGCGCTTCGGCCTCGCTCGCCACGACGATCGTCTCGACGTCGGCCACGCGCGCGAGCATCTGTCGATTCTTGGCCGAGGTGGTGCTTTCAGAATTGAAATGGCCGCGCACGCGCGCCCGTAGGGACTTGGCCTTCCCCACGTACAGGATGCGTCCGCGTCGGTCCTTGAACAGGTAGACCCCGGGGCGCGCCGGGAGGCTTTTTCCGCGGGGGTCGAAGGTTGCGCTCACTCCCTCATCGACCCCCCTGCTAGTCGGACGTTCCGGACCCGAGCCGGGCCGCCCACAGCGCGCGCGCCTCCGCCAACCCCAGCGCCCACGCCAGCCCCAGATACACGACCCCGAACGTCGTCAGCGAGGCCAGCGAAGTGACGAGCGGGTGGGCGGTCGGACCCCAGTGGGCCACGCCGCGCCCGGCCAGCGCCGCCACCGCCGCGGCGAGGACCATCCTGGCGAGCGGCCTCCCCGGCAGCGCCACGCGTCCGATCCGCCTACCCAAGCGTCGGCGCAGAAGAACCCATTCCAGCCACGCGCCCGCTCCGGCGGCGGCGGTCAGTCCGAAGACACCCAGCGGGTACCCGCCCACCGTGGGTCCGGCTCCGGCGGCGAAGCCCCAGCCGCCGACCGATCGTCCCGCGACCTGGATCGGCTCGAGCCAGACCATCAGCAGAACGCCGGCGGTGGCGGCGAACGCCACGCGGGCGCCGGCGAACACCGCCGGGGTACGCGTGTCGTGCAGCGCGAAATAGGCCGAAGAGAACAGCCGCGTGCCGGTCGAGGCGAGCAGCCCGAAGGCGTACCCCATGAGCACGACCCACACCCAGCGCGTCTCCGCGACCCCGAAATCGCCCGTTCTGTAGAGCGCCCCCACGACCTGATCGCCCACCGCGAAGAAGGCCACGACGGACGGGACGACGTAGAACGCCATGCGCTCGAGGCCCGCGTTCACCCGAGCCCTGAGCACCTCCGAGCCGGCCCCTCGTTCGCGGGCCAGCTCCGGCAGCTCGGCCGCGGCCACCGACATTCCGAACAGGCTAACCGGTAGCACGTAGAGCGTCTGAGCATAACCGAGCGCCGCGAGCGAACCGGTCGCGAGAAATGACGCCAGAAACAGATCCACGTAGCCGCTCAACTGGACCACGCCGCGGCCCATGATGGCCGGGCCCGCGTTGCGCACCGCGGTCCGCACGCCGGCCAGGCGCGTGTCCCAGCGTACCCGCAGCGAAGGCTCGAGCCGGAGCACCGCGGGAACCTGCACGAGGAACTGCAGCACGCCGCCGACCAGCGCTCCCCACGCCAGCGCGACCGCGAGCGAGCCTTGCGCCAACCGGGTCCCGAACACGGCGAGCGTGACGATCATGGCCGCGTTCCAGGCGACCGGAGCCACATACGACAGGAAGAATTTCCGGTGGCTGTTGAGCACGCCCAGTGCCCAGGCCGAGAGGACCAGCACCCCGGCCATCGGAAACAGCACGCGCACGAGGCGCACGGTCAGGTCGTAGCGAAAGCCGGTGAAGCCGGGGGTGAGGACGCGCACCAGGATGGGGGCCGCCACGAACCCGAGGAGGGCGACCGCTCCCGCCACGGCCAGGAGCAGGGCGAAGATGGCCCCCGCGATGCGGCCGGCTCGCTCCTCGTCACCCTGCTCGAGGGCCTCGGCGTATACCGGTATGAAAGAGGCGCTGAGTACCCCCTCGCCCAGGAGGTTCTGCAGGACGTTTGGGAGCCGGAGCGCCGTGTGGAAGGCGTCGGCGGCCGGAGCGGTTCCGAAGAAGTGAGCGAATATGCGCTGCCGGATCAGCCCGGACAGGCGACTCAGGAGGATTCCGGCGGCTACCTTGGGGGCGCCGGAGCCAGGCGCGCAGGTGGGCAGCTCAGCCCCCCTCCGGCGAGTCCCCGGCCGGTAGATGCGGAGGGGGAGGACGCTCTTCCAGCAGCCGATGAAGGAAATCCGTCTCCTCCTCCAGGCGCCTCACTTCGTCGGCCAGCCGCTGGACCTCCGCCTCCAACGCCGCCACGCGCGGACCCGCGTCCGGCCCGTCGCCGCCTTCGCGCTCCAGGCGTGAGGCCAACGCGCGCGCCGGCGGTGAGTCCAGCACCACCGCCAGGAGCGGGATGAGCAACGCTATCAGGAGGATCCCCGCCATCACCATGGGGCGAAGCTACCCGGCCACCCCGGCGCCGACCAGCGGCCCCATCGCCGCCAGCACGTCGTCGAGAAGCGACACGCCGTAGCGCGCCAGGTACTGGAAGGAGTTGAGGATCCGCTCCTGGGGGCGACCCGCGGGGAACAGGTTGATCTCGGCCTTACGCAACTGCTGAAGCCCTATTTCACGCTGCGCGTCCGAGTGCTGGGCGATGCGCTTCTCCAGTTCGCCGACGCCGTGGAGCGCCGAATTGCGGGCGCTGCCGATGGCCCCGCGCAGCGTGGGGTCGATGCGTTCGGCGGCCTCCGATAGAGAGCCGTAGCCCTGGCCCAGGGCGGCACGCAGCGATTTCAACGCGTCCCGTACGTCCTCGGGTAGCTCTTCGCGGAGGATGCGGGCGCCGATTTCGTGCGCGGGCCTGTCGAAGTCGCCCGGCGCCAGCCCGAAGCGGTCCAGAACCTTGCGGGTCTTGGCCTCCACGAGCGTCACGGTGTAGCGCGGCACGACCACCTGCGGGCTTACGCCGTGCTCGTCGAACAGGGGCTCGATCTGCGCGAAGTAAGCCACCTCGGCGGGGCCGCCGACGTACGCCACGGTGGGCAGGATCGCGCTCTCCAGGATCGGCCTGAGACCCACGCCGGCGGTCAGGCGGCCGGGCTCTTCGGCGGCCCTGAGCAGTTCCGCCCGGCCGAGCCGGGTGCCGGATGCGCGCAGGCGAAAACCGTCCCCATCCATGAAGACCCGCTCTCGCCCCAGCGGACCCATGAAGTGCAGGCCGGTGCCGCCGTCGAGTACGGGGATCTGCGCCCCGTAGCCGGCGTCGAGCAGCTCGCGGGAGCGGTTGGCGAAGATCCGGTCGTGCGCTTCCGCGTGCTCGATTTCGTCTCGTAGCACGGGCGCGGCGCGGGCCCGAACGGTGGCGTCGCTGGGGTCGACGAGCAGGACGTCGAAGCGCCCGACCAACTCCGCGAGGAGGTCCCCGAAGGCGGCGGCGGCCGTAGCGTCCGGGCGGTAAGCGGAGCGAACCATCGCCAGGAGCCGATCGCGGAAGTCGTTTGGCGGCAGGAGCGCACCGAGCGCTTCCAGCGCGTCGTCGACCTCTGGCCCCAGGACCCGCTCCGACATGGGCGGCGCCGGCGCGTCCGGGCTGGCCGGCGGAAGGGCGATCTCGGCGACCTCGTTCTGGGGGGTGAGGAGCGTCGCCCGCCTTACCTCGTCCCAATCGTGGTCGTCGGCCGCGACCCAGAAGATGGGAGCCACCGGGCGGTCGAGCGCGGACTCCAGATCCCGCGCCAAGCGGACCGTCGACAGGAGCTTGTAGAGGCCCATGAGCGGGCCCCCGAAAAGGCCGGCCTGATGCCCCGTGGTGACCGCCAGACCGGTCCCGTCCGCCAGCGCGCGGAGCTTCCCGGCAGAACCCTCGGAGGTAGCGCGGAGCATGCCGGCGAGGTGCTCGCGGTTGGCGCCGAAGCGGCGGTCGACGTCCTCCGCCCTGGCCTCATAGCTTTCGAGCGCGCCCGGGTCGTGGCTGAGGAAGCCGCGCACGCGGGGCGCGTTGTCCAGGTGGTCGACCACGATGGCGTTCGCACTCGGGCGCCCGATCAGAATCTCCAGACTCACGCCCCCTCCCCTCCCTTGTGATAGGGCTCCCCGCGCAGAATGGTCCCGGCGCGGTAGAGTTGCTCCATCAGCACTAGCCGCGCCAGGTCGTGCGGCAACGTCATGGGCGAGAGAGACAGGCGGACGCGAGCCCTCTCGAGGACAGCGGACGCCAGCCCGTCGGCGCCGCCGATCACGAACGCGGACCCCTCCTGGCCGCTCAGGCGCCGCTCGTCCAGGTGTCGGGCCAAATCGCGCGAGCTCCACGCGAGGCCCTGGCGCGTGAGCGCGATCACCTCGGCGTGTTCGGGAAGGCGGTCCAGAATTCTCGCACCCTCCGCCTCCCGCACGTCGGTCGAGGAGCGCCTGCCCCCGGGCGCTCCTCCCTTCACTTCTACGGATTCGAGCTTCCAATAGCGAGCAGCGCGCGCCTCGTACGCGCCGATGGCCGCGGCCAGACCCCCACCCGGCCGCCCTACGGTTACGATCCACAACTTCATGGGCGCAGCACCGTGTCCGCGGCGAACTCTGCGTCGGGGTCCGGATGGTCGAGATTGAAATGCAGACCGCGGCTCTCCTTGCGGAGCCGCGCGCAGTCGGCGACCAGCCGGGCCGACAGCAACAGATTCCGCGCTTCGATGCGGCCGGATCCGCGCAGCCCGGCCAGCGTCGCCGGGGCCGCCTCCATGTCCTCCAGCGCCGCCGCCGCGGTGTCCAGATGCTGATCGTCGCGGACGATGCCCACGTCCCGCCACATGACGCTCCGGATGCGCGTCTCGACGGGTCCTCGGTCCTCATCGTCGGGGCCGGGCTCGACGTCTTCGGAGGCCGGCGCTCCATCGTCCTCCGTGTCGTGGCGAGGGAGCCCGGCGGCGACCGCGAGCGCGGCGCGGTGGCTGTATACGACCGCCTCGAGGAGCGAGTTCGACGCCAGCCTGTTGGCCCCGTGGACGCCCGTGAACGCCACCTCCCCCACCGCGAACAGTCCCGCGAGGCTGGTGCGTCCGTCGGCGTCCGTCGCCACGCCGCCACACGAGTAGTGCGCCGCCGGCACCACCGGAATCGGCTCCGAGGTCATGTCCAGGCCGCGCGCGGCGCACTCGGCCACGATGTTCGGGAAGCGGGCCTCCAGCGTCCGCTTGGGGATTCGGGACGCGTCCAGGAGGACGTGAGGCTCGCCGGTGCGCTTCAGCTCCAGGTCGATGGTGCGCGCGACCACGTCGCGGGTCGCGAGCGAGCCACCCGGGTGGTGCTGCATCAAGGGCCGGCCCGCGATGTTCAGCAGCTCCGCGCCCTCTCCGCGCACCGCCTCCGAGATCAGCACGGCCCTGTCCTCCGCCGGGAACAGCGCGGTGGGATGGAACTGGATGAACTCGAGGTTGGCCACGTGTGCGCCCGCCCGCCACGCCATGGCCAGACCGTCGCCGGTGGCGATGGCGGGATTGGTCGTGTGCCGGTAGATGCGCCCGACGCCGCCGGTGGCCAGCAGCGTATAGTCCGCTCGCTCGGCGGCGGTGGTGCCACCAATGCGATCGTAGACGAGGCAGCCGCGGCAGCTTCGCTCTTTCGGTCCGTCGGCGACCAGCAGGTCCACCGCCAGGTGATCCTCCAGAACCTCGATGGCCGGATGCTCCGCCACCGCCTCCAGCAGGGCCGTCTCTATGGCCCATCCGGTGCGATCGAGAGCGTGCACGATGCGCCGGCGCGAGTGGCCGCCCTCCCGGCCGAGATGCAGCCGGGCTCCAGTGCGGGAGAACTCTACGCCCCAGTCGATCAACTCGCGGACGCGGGCGGGCCCCTCCCGCACCAGGCGCTCCACGGCCTCGGCGTGGCACAGACCGGCTCCGGCGTCGATCGTGTCGCGGACGTGGTCCTCCGGCGAATCCAGAGGGTCCAGGACGGCGGCGATCCCTCCCTGCGCGTAGTTGGTGTTGGATTCGGCCCGGTGCTTCTTGGTGACCAGGGTAACGCGCGCGTGATCCGCGAGCTTGAGGGCGAAGCTGAGGCCCGCGACGCCGCTGCCGATGACCAACACGCGCCGCTCGCTCACCCCACCACCCGCCGCAGCAGGTCTTCCAGCGCGGCCGATCCGCGCCGCACCCGTACGCGCTCCCGCAGGACCCAAACGGGCACGCGCTGGCCGAGTCGGGCCAGCTTCCCTTCGTCCTTTTCCGTGGTGACCACGGGGCGCCCCGAGGCGGCGGCGACGATGTCGTCCAGGTCTCGCTCCGTGAATTCGTGGTGGTCCCGGTAGCCGAGCAGTTCGGCCACGACGCAGCCGGCCGCGGTGGCGCTGCTGCGAAAACCCTCGGGGTGCGCAATGGCGCACACGGCCACGGCCGGCCCCGCCGGTCCGTCGGCGGTGGTCTGGTCGGGCGCTCCCAGGGGGCTCCAGCTTGCCGGCTCGATGACGATGTCGCCGCCCGGCGGCGCGCCGATCACCCTGGCGACTCCGCTACGCGCCGCGGCCAACGCTCGCTCGTCGGCGCCCCGGTGGGTAAGCGCCACGAAGTCGGCGCGGGACAGCGCCGCGGGCGGCTCCCTCCACGGCCCCCGGGGCAGCAGGCGCGGGGCATCCTGCCACCGCTCGGCCGGCACGAGTACCACATCCAGCGAGCGCGCCAGGGCCAGATGTTGGAAGCCGTCGTCCAGCACGGCAACATCGGCCCCTGCCTGCGCCGCGCGCCGGACCGCGGCGATGCGGGATGGGTCACCGATCACGGGCGCATCGGGGTTCCAGCGCCGGTGGAGGTCGGGCTCGTCACGCGCATAGTCGCCGTGGACCAATGCCGGTCGCGCGCCCAGCTCGCCGAGCAGGCGGACGATGTAGGCTGCCACCGGCGTCTTGCCCGCTCCGCCCAATACCAGATTGCCGATCGAGACCACCGGGATCGGCGGCTCATGCGCCCGCAAGAGGCCCCGTCGGTACGCCGCCCGCCGCGCGGCGGAGACGCCGCGGTAGGCCAGCTCGGCCGGCCACAACGCGGCGTCGGCGGCCGCCCTGCCCCGAACCGCGTGGCCGCTCACGTATGCGCCCGCCCATTCAGCCGCGGACATCGGCATCCGTACGATCGACCAGCTCGTTCAGGGCCCCTTCCAGCCGCTCCCTGAGGCTCTCCACCTGCGCGTCGGAGGCGTCGGCCGGCACCCGCAGCGGCTCGCCGAACTGAATGAGGACGCGCGCGAAGGGTTGGGGCAGCATGAAGCGATCCCAGCTCCCCACGTGCCAGGCGCGGTTGGCGGCAATGCCGATCGGCACTATGGGCGCGCCGGTCAAGCGGGCCGCCAGCAGCGGGCCCAGCTTCATCACGCGGGCCGGGCCACGGGGGCCGTCGGGGGTGAGCGCCACCCGCCGCCCAGCCTCGAGATGCCGCACGACCCCGCGCAGTCCCATGGAGCCCCCCCGA
Organism: Gemmatimonadota bacterium; assembly: GCA_039715185.1. Taxonomy (NCBI): domain Bacteria; kingdom Pseudomonadati; phylum Gemmatimonadota; species Gemmatimonadota bacterium. The sequence goes on along the minus strand of JBDLIA010000009.1, from coordinate 24,448 downwards.
GAGCTCGACCCCCGCTCGATTCGGTAGCCCCAACGCGAGGCGACCTCCGCTATGGCCCTGCCGTCGCGCGATCGGCTGATCAGCGTGGCCACGCCGCTGCCCCTGTAGGCGTAGGCCAGCGGCAACAAGCGGCCGTGCCAGAACACGACGACGTATGGCTCCTCCGCCTCATCCAGGCGCGTCATTCCGGGCGAGGGGCGAATCTCCACGCGGACGGTGCTCAGGAGCGCCTCCAGGAGCAGGGCGCCGGCGGGCGGCCCCCATTTCGCCAGGCCCGGAAGCCGGGACAGCTTCATGAAGAGGCGGCAGCTTGCAGCAACTCGGCGGCCATCTCGGCTACGCGCTCGCTCGGCGTCAGCGGTCCCGGAGCGGCCAACGACGCGCGCACCAGCGCCAGACCCGCCAGCATGTCGGAGCGCGTCGGGCCATCGCGCAACAGGGCTCGCAGGGCGTCCGCGAGCGTGGCCGGGTCGGCGCGTTCCTGGAGGAACTCGGGAACCACTTCCGAGTCCGCGATCAGGTTGACCAGTGAGACATGCGGCACCCGCACCAGTCGGCGGGCGAGCGCGAACGTCGCCGCGCTCGTCCGGTACGCCACCACCATCGGGGTGCCCGCGATGGCCGCCTGCAGCGTACCCGTGCCCGATTTGATCAACGCCGCCCGCGCGTGGCTCAGGAGGGTCCAGGCGTCGCGCGTGCGGGGGGCGTCCGCGGGCTCGAACTGCGAGTCGTCGACTCCAGCGGCCTGCGCGACTACTGTCTGGGCGTCCGAGTCGGCGGCGGCCATCGTCGCCGCCATGGCGAACGTCTCCAGGTGGCGCGAGACCTCCTGGCGACGGGATCCCGGAAAGATCGCCAACAGCGGCCGTCCGGGGTCCAGCCCGAGGTCGGCGCAGAACTCTTCGCGACCCAGCGGACGCGCTCGCTCCTCCATCAGGGGGTGGCCCACGAACTCCGCGCGGACGCCCGCACTGCGCAGAACGTCGGGCTCGAAGGGCAGGATTACGGCTACCCGGTCGGCCGTGCGCGCGAGATCCCGAGCCCGGCGGCGCTTCCACGCCCACACCTGGGGCGCGACGTAGTACAGCACCGGAACGCCTACGGCGCGTGCGGCGCGCGCGAGCCGCATGTTCAGCCCGGGGTAGTCGATGAGGATGATCAGGTCGGGCCGTCGCTCGACCAGCTCCCGCCGCAGCCGCCGCATCAGGAAGAAGAAATACGGCAGGTGGCGCGCTACCTCGGCGAACCCCATCACGGCCAGCCTGTCCAGGCCGGCGAGCAGCTCTACTCCCTCGGAGGACATGCGGGGGCCGCCGAGGCCCCACAGCCGAACACCGGGCAGCCGCCGCCGGAGGGCTCGAACCAGGGCGGCCCCGTGCATGTCGCCGGACGCTTCTCCGGCGGCGATGAGGATGCTCGGTGCGCTCACCCGCTGGCGATGCGGGTCGCCATCCAGATCATGAGGATCACGATTAGGAGTCCGGCGAGCAGCCTCCAGAGCCTCGGCGGGGTGGTCGGCAGGCGACCCCCTCGCCGTTCACGTAGAACGCGCAAGAGCGACATTGGATTCGATCTGTTTCATGATATCGAGCGCGGTCGCGAGCGCGCGTCGCCCGTCCTCGCCCGACACGGAAACCGCAGCCATCCCACGGATGGCCTTCAGAAAGCTCTCCAGCTCGTGACGCAGCGGTTCGCCGCCGTCGGACCGCAGCGTGACCCTCTCCACCGCGTCCTCCAGGCGCGCCGCGGGCAAGGGCACGCCCGGTGCGAATCCCGCCTCCGACCGGATGCGCAGAAACTCCCCCACCCCCGCGTCCAGGTCCAGGCTTACGTAGCCCGAAGGCTGGAAGAATCGGAATTTGCGCTTACGTTCGAGGGACACGCGGCTGGCCGTCAGATTGGCAACGCAGCCGCCTTCGAATTCGATGCGCGCGTTGGCGATGTCGGCGCTCGGCGACAGGACCGGCACGCCGGTCGCGGAGAGGCCGCGTACGTCCTGGCCCACGATGCTCAGGACCAGGTCCAGGTCGTGGATCATCAGGTCCAGAACCACCGCCACGTCGGTGCCGCGGGCCCTGAAGGGCGCGAGCCTGTGGGATTCGATGAAGAGCGGTGACTCCAGGTAGGGCTCACAGGCGCGCAGCACGCCGTTGAAGCGCTCGACGTGCCCGATCTGCACCATGGCGCCCGCCGACTCCGCGGCTCCCAGGATGCGGTCGGCTTCTTCGAGGTCGGCGGCGATGGGCTTCTCGATGAGCACGGGCATGCCGCGCTCGAGCGCCTGAAGGGCCACTTCCTCGTGCGCCGACGTGGGCACCGCCACGACGAGAGCGTCGATGGAATCGAGCAGAGAGGGCAGATCGGGCCGGGTTTCCAACTGCAACTCGGTCGCCACGTGGACGAGCCGGTCCGGGTCGGTGTCATGCGCGGTCACCGCAGCGACCCCGTCCAGGTCGCGCAGGATACGAGCGTGGTGGAACCCCAGGCTCCCCACGCCGGCGACTCCGAGACGCAACATATTCTCGCTAGTGTACCGTAACGGAAGTTGCGTGTGCACCGAAGCGTGCGAAGCACCCGCGAAGCAAGGCGCCGCGACGAAGCGTAGCCGTAGCTACGGTGAGGAGCGGCAACGATGCCCTCGCGGGCTGCAGCGCGCGCTGAATGCCATCGAAACTTCTGTAACGGTACACTAGACGAGGATGCCGCGCTCGCTCTCCTCCACGAACGCCAGGAACGTGTCCAATTCCGGCGACGCCGGTAGTTCGTCCCGAACCCGCTCCACCGCCTGTGACACGTTGAGCTGGGAATGGAAGAAGATGCGATAGGCCCGCTTGAGCCGGGCGCGCACGTCGTCGGAGAAGCCGGCACGCTGCAGGCCGACACTGTTGAGCCCGTAGAGCTGCATGGGGTTGCCGGCCGCCTTCACGTACGGCGGCACGTCCTTGGGCACCCGGGATGCGCCGCCGATGAATGCGTATTCGCCGATGCGCACGAACTGATGGATCGCCGTCAGGCCGCCTACAATGGCGTGATCGCCAATGATCACGTGGCCCGCCATGTTCACGGCGTTCGACAGCACGACGTGGTCTCCCACAACGCAGTCATGCGCGACGTGCACGTAGGCCATGAGGAGCGAGTCGTGCCCCACCTCGGTGATGCCACGCGCGGCCGTGCCGCGGTTAAGCGTCGCGTACTCCCGGATGACGGTGCGGTCACCCACCACGAGCGACGTAGCTTCGCCGTGATACTTGAGATCCTGGGGGTCCGTCCCGAGTACGGCGCCTTTGGCCAGCGTGCAGTCCGCTCCCACGACGGTGTCGCGCTCGATCAGGACGTGGGGGCCGACGGCCGTTCGCTCGCCGATCTCGACATCGGGGCCCACGATGCTGTACGCCCCTATCGATACGCCCGCGCCGAGCTTTGCGGCCGGGTCCAGGATCGCCGTCTCGTGGACGCGCGTTTCCCGTCCGATTTGGGTCTTCAGCATGCTCCCCTCCCCCATGCTAGCTAGCGGTCCATGATGCGGGCCATCATCTCCGCCTCGGCCACCGGTTGGCCGTCGACCGAAGCGGTCCCACGCATCCGACAAACCTGCCTCCTGAGGTGCAGCATTTCCAGTTCGAACCGCAACTGGTCGCCCGGACGGACCGGGCGCCGCCACTTCACTTTGTCGAGCGACATGAAGTAAACGATCTTGTCGTCCGGATCGTCCACGGAGTCCATCAGCAGAAGGCCCCCGCACTGGGCCATCGCCTCTATGATCAGGACTCCGGGCATGACCGCGTGACCGGGGAAGTGCCCCTGGAAGAACGGCTCGTTGATGGTCACGTTCTTGATGCCCACGACGCGCTTCTCTCGCTCGAACTCCAGGATCCGGTCTACCAGCAGCATCGGGTAGCGGTGCGGCAGCACCTCCATGATTCGCTGGATGTCGATGTCGTGCCGACTGGCCGCGTGCGAGGTCCGTATCGCCCTGGCCAGCGCGAGATTGCCCGCGTGGCTCGGTCTGTCGGCCATGATGTGCGCCTCGACGCGCGCGCCCAGGAGGGCCAGGTCCCCCACGACGTCGCCGATCTTGTGACGCACGAACTCGTCGGGGAAGCGAAGCTCGCCCGAGGCCAGTCCCTCATCGTCCAGGACGATGGCGTTCTCGAGCGTCGCGCCCAGCGCCAGCCCGCGCGCGCGCAGCTCCTCGGCCTCCCGCAGGAAGCCGAACGTGCGCGCCGGCGCGACCTCCTCTTCGAAGCCCTCCGGGTCGACGTCGAACGAAGCGAACTGGCGGCGCACCAGCGGGTGATCGAACTCGATTCCCGCCGATACCCGCAGCCTGTCCGCTGGCATGCCGACGTACGCGGCGCCGGCGGGTCCCGCGGCGGTTACGTTGCCGCTCAGGCGGATGACCCGCGCTGCTTCATCCAGCTCGCGCGCGCCCGCACCGGCCAGGACGCGCAGGAATGGCTCGAAGCTGCCGTCCGCTATCGGCACCTCGGGACCGTCGATCTCCACCACCATGTTGTCGACGCGCAGGGCCATGGCGGCGGCGAGCAGGTGCTCGACCGTGTGCACCACGGCCTCGCCCTCGCCTAGGGTGGTGCCCCGGTCGGTGGAGGTGACGTGCTCCAGGTCGGCCACCACGTCGGGTGCGGAGTCGAGGTCGGTGCGCCGGAACCGCAGTCCTTGCCCGGGCTCCGCGGGGAGGAAGCGCAGCCGCGCGGCCTCTCCGGTGTGCAAGCCGACGCCTTCGAACGTCGCCTCGGACCCCAGCGTCGTCTGCCGGACGCTCACTCGCCGCCTCCCGTTGAATCCCGCTCCAACCTGCGCACGCGCTTCAGCAGGTCGGAGACCCTGCCCAGCGCCGCTTGTAGCCGCAGAGACTCCTTGTGAGGCCGCGCGGGGTAGCCACTGTAGGTGGCGCCCGCCGGCACGTCCCCGAACACGCCGGCCTGAGCGGCGATGGTGGCGCCGTCGCCGATCTCCAGGTGGCCGGGTATGCCCGCCTGACCGGCGAGCGTGACGCCGCGGCCCACTTTCGTGCTGCCCGCGATGCCCACCTGCGCCACGACCACCGAATGATCCCCGATCGTCACGTTGTGCGCGATATGCACCAGGTTGTCGATCTTCACGCCGTTCCCGATCCGGGTCACCCCGATCGAACCTCTATCGATGGTGGTGTTGGCACCGATTTCCACGTCCGCGCCGATCCGGCACCCTCCCACCTGCGGAATCTTCCGCAAGCCGCCCTCGTCCTGGGCGTATCCAAACCCGTCGACCCCCAGTCGACAGCCCGCGTGCACTATCGAGCGCGGGCCGATCTCCACTCCCGGGTACAGCGTGACGTGTCCATGAAGCGTCACGTCCTCCGCCAGCACCGCGCCCTCCCCCACCACGCAGTGGGGGCCGATAGAAGCCCGCTCGCCCACGCGCACATCCCGACCCACAACCGCGTACGCGCCCACGGACGCGTCTGCGCCGAGGCGCACGCCGTCTCCCAGATCCGCCGTCCGGTGCACGCCTCGAGCCGGCGGGGCCTCGGGATACAGCATGCCGAGCACCGTCGCGAGGGCCTGATGAACATCCGGGACCACGATGCGCGGTCCCGGAAACGGCGTGTCGTCGAGCTGTGCGCCGACGAGAATCACGCCGGCTCGAGACTGGGAAACGTACCGGCGGTATTTTCGGTGGGCAAGGAACGCCAAATCGGCGTCGCATGCCGATTCCAGCGGTGCGACGCCGAGGATCTCCGGATCGCCGTCACCGTGGAGTTGCCCCCCGACGGCGACGGCGATGTCCGACGCCTTCAACGGGTCGGAAGCCGGCTCTGGGGAGCCGGGCGACACCTACGGTTGGCCCGCGGAACCAGCGCGGAGCCGAGTAAGCACCTGGTCTGTGAGATCCAACGACGGGTCTGCCGCCACCACGGCTCCCGCCGCGGCGTCGAAGATGAAGGCGTAGCCCTCGGTTTGCTGGATTTCGCTCAGTACCGTCTGAATGCGTGCCATGATCGGCTCGACCAGCTCGGTCTGCCGCTGCGCGGCCGTGAGCTCGAGCTGCTGGGCGCGCTGCTGATACTGTGACTGCTTGTCGCGAATGGCGTCCTGGCGCTGGCGGCGCGCGTCCGGCGACAACGTCACTTGCTGACGCTCGTAGTCATCGAACAACGTCTGAAGCTCCGTTTCGAGGGTCTTCAGCTCGTTCTGGAACGCCTGGATCTCGCGCTCGAAGGTCGCCTGGGCTTCCGCGGCACCGGGCGCCTCGGCGATCACCCGCCGGGTGTCCACGTATGCGAACTTCTGGGGGCCCTGGGCGCCGAGCGGCGTCGCGATCGCGGCCGCGAGCAAGGTCAGCGCGAGGGGATTCATCCTACGCATGGCTGTCTTCCTGTTTGCCGATCAAGGCGCGCACAGCACGCGCGTCCGTTTGGTACTGGCCACGCCGGGCCGACCCGGCCTATCTCAGGTTGCCGAGCTTGAAGTGTAGCTGCCACCCGGGCACCGTCCTGTCGAACCCGTACGCATAGTCCAGGCCGATGGGGCCGAACGGAGTGACCACCGACAGGCCGACTCCGGCGCCCCGGAACAGCCGGGACGGTTCTATCTGCCCGGGCTCCCGCCACAAGTTCCCGGCGTCGTAGAATGCAGACGCCGATATGTTGTCGTTGAAGCGGATCGCGTACTGCCCACTGATCTTGACGTAGGCGTCCCCGAAGCGGTCCTGCAGCTCGATCAGCCCAGAGTTGCGCGAGAAGTACCCGAGAGGGGTGACGGTGTTCTCCTCGTACCCGCGCAGCGCGGTGCCGAACTGGGTTCCCCCCATCCAGAACCGTTCGAAGGGAAAACGGCTGGCGTTACCGAACAACACGCCGCCCTCCACGGCCAGTCCGAGCGCGAAGCGGATGGGGCGTTCTCCGGGCGCCGATCCGCCGATCTGAGCGACCGGCACCCACCAGTCTCCCTTGGCCGTGTATTTCTGGAACTCGCCGGACCCGCGGAAGGGCCCGCCGGTGAACTCCAGGTCGATGCGTTGCTCCGACCCCGACGTGGGGAACAGGGGGTGATTCAGCGTGTTGCGGTTGAGGCCGAGCGATACGGTGCTCTGCGTGCCATCCGGCAGCGAGAACAGTGTCTCGGCTTCACCCGATCGCTGATCGTACGTCGTTTTCTGCAGCGAGTAACCCGCGAAGACCCGCGTCCAACGATCCCAGGGGAACGGAACGCCGAACCGAAGCGATCCTCCGAAACGCCTTACGCTGCCCTCGCGAAACGTGAAGAATCGGTTCTGCGTGTTGAAGAACGACACCGAACCGCTGATCCTGGTGGCTCGAACCGCGGGGTCAGTATAGCTGGCCTCGAAGTTGTTCGAGAAGCGCCCGAACTCCCAGCGCAGATGCCCCACCTTGGCCTGTCCGAACAGGTTGGGCTGGTCGTAACCGAGAAACCCGGAAACTCCGGATACGCCGCCGAGCGCCGTGCCGAAATTGAACGACCCGGTTTGTTTCTCGTCCACGTGGAAGGTGATGTCGATGTCGCCGGTCTCGGGATCGGGCTCGATGTCCGGCGGCGCCAGCGGAGCCTCGAAGAATCCGAGGGCGGAGATGCTCTCCATGCTGCGGATGAGCGCCTCCTCGTTGTAAACGTCCCCGGGCAGCACGAGCACCCGTTCGCGGACGACCTTCTCGTGGGTGTAGGAGTTGCCGGCGATGCGCACGCGGTTCACGTACGCGGGATTGTTCTCGACGATCTCCCATGCGAGAGACACGGCCGGTTGGCCGTCCTCCAACTGGGTCCGCTCGACGATGGGGTTCACCTGCGAATAGATGTAGCCCTGGTTGCGGTAGAGCTGCCACACCTCTTCGGTCGCAACGTCGAACGCCAGACGGTCGAAGACGGGGTTGGCTTCCTCACCTATGTCCCCGCCTCCCAGGCCGAGGGTGCTGAGCAGCCCTCCCCGCCGCCGGGTGAAGTAGATCTTGAGGTCCTCGGTCGGGAAGCGCCGATTCCCCCGGATCTCGAAGTCCGCGACGCGGTAGGCCACGCCCTCCTCGACGCGCACGAGGACGCGGGCCTTCCCGGTGACGGGATCGACCTCCAGCGAGTCTCCCACGACCCGCATGTCTATGTAGCCGCGCTGCGCATAAAAGCTGGGCAGTCGGTCGCGCACGTCCTGTCGGAACCGGTCCTCGTCGTATTTGCCGTCGCGGAACCAGAAGAAGCCCTCTTTCTTGGTGCCTAGGGCCCCTCGCAGCTCCTCCTGGTCGAACACCTCGTTGCCCTCGAAGACGACCTCGGCGATGGCCACCCGACTCCCTTCGCGCACGCGGAAGATGAGACGGTTCTCGCCCGGCCTCTCCTCGATCGGCACCAGCTCGTGATCGACGCTCCTGACGCGAATACCCTTGTCGGCCAGGCCGACACGGATGAAGTCCTCGGCCAACGCCGCCCGCCCCGGGTTGTACGGCCCCCTCCCGCGAATTCCGAGGGTGTCACGCACGCTGGAGGCGCTGAGGTTCTCCAATCCCTCGAAGAGAACCTGCACGACGAACGGGTGCTCGGTGACGTCGATGAACAGGTGGACCCGATCGGTTTCCGCGCCCTCTACGGACAACGCCGAAAACTGGACGTCCGCGTACAGATTGGAGCTCCACAGGCGCTGGATGGCCCGTTGGATCGCCCGGTAGGAGACCTCCTGGCCGGCGGCGAGACCGGAAGCGGCGATGATCGTCTCGGTCGCCAGGCGCTCGGATCCGCGAACCGTGATGGTCTCGATGTGGACCTGGACCAAGCCCGGCGGCTGATTGCCCTGCGCCTGGGCGCTTACGCCGCCCCCCGATAGCAGCGCCATGCTCACGAGTAGGGCGCCGCGGACGGCGGCCCCGCTGGTGTGTCGCGCGGCCGGGGGAGAACCGGGAGCCGCCATCACCTCAGGTGCGACTCGAGGAGGGCACCCGGAAGGCCAGCGCGTCGCCATCGTCCGAGATGTCGACCTCGACCTCGTCGCCCGCCGAGTACTCGCTCATGAGGATCTTCTCCGAGAGCGGGTCCTCGAGGTGACGCTGGATGGCCCGGCGCAGCGGCCGCGCGCCGAAGGTCTGGTCGTACCCGCGCTCGACGAGGAAGTCGACGGCCTCTTCCGTCAACGTGAGGCTCAACGCCTCGTCCTGGAGCCGGGTCCGAACCTCGTCCAGCATGATGTGCACGATCTGGCCGATCTGCTCCCGGCTGAGCGGGTGGAAGACGATGGCGTCGTCGACACGGTTCAGGAATTCCGGATTGAAGGCCCGCTCGATCTCCTCCTTGACCTTCTCCTGCATGATCTCGTACGAACCCGCCGAGGAATCGGACTGGAAGCCCAGCGTGCCACCCTTGCTGATGTCTCGGGCGCCCAGGTTGGACGTCATGATGATGACGGTGTTCTTGAAGTCGATGACGCGGCCGTAGTTGTCCGTGAGATGGCCCTCGTCCAGCACCTGCAACAGGATATTGAACACGTCCGGGTGCGCCTTCTCGATCTCGTCCAGAAGGACCACCGAATACGGCTTGCGGCGCACGGCCTTGGTCAACGCCCCGGAGTCTTCGTAACCGACGTATCCCGGGGGCGCCCCGATCAGTCGTGACACCGAGAACTTCTCCATGTACTCGCTCATGTCCACGCGGATGAGCGCGTCGCGGTCGGCGAACAGGAACTCCGCCAGCGCGCGCGCCAGCTCCGTCTTGCCGACGCCCGTGGGGCCGCTGAAGATGAAGCTGCCGATGGGGCGCCGCGGATCCTTGAGCCCTGCTCGGCTGCGCCGAATGGACCTGCTGATCGCGCGAATCGCCTCCTCCTGCCCCACGATCCGCTCGTGGAGTTCTTCTTCCATGCGGACCAGCCGCTCGGACTCCGCTTCCTGCAACCGGGTCACCGGCACGCCCGTCCAGCGGCTGACGATGAACGCGACATCCTCCTCGGAGATGACGGGGCGGTGCGTGCGCCGCTCTTCCTCCCAGGTCTCCTGCTCGCTGCGCATGCGGTCCTGGAGATCTTTTTCCTTGTCGCGTAGCTCGGCGGCCTTCTCGAAATCCTGATCCCGGATGGCCTCGTCCTTGGACTCGGCGAGGGTCTCCATCTCCTGCTTCAGCTCGGCGACCTCGGGGGGCGGTACCTGCGTGGCGAGCCGCGCCCTCGCGCCGGCCTCATCGATGACGTCAATCGCCTTGTCCGGAAGAAAACGGTCGGTGATGTAGCGTTCCGACAGCTTGGCGGCGGCGGCCAGCGACTCGTCCGGAACCACGACCTTGTGGTGGTCCTCGTAGTGCTTTCGCAGTCCCTTCAGGATCTCCAGCGTCTGGTCGATCGAGGGCGGGTCGACGATCACCGTCTGGAAACGGCGTTCCAGCGCGCCGTCCTTTTCGATGTACTTGCGATACTCATTCAGCGTGGAAGCGCCCACGCACTGTAGCTCCCCGCGCGCGAGCGCCGGCTTGAGCATGTTGGACGCGTCGATGGCGCCCTCCGCGGCCCCCGCTCCGACCAGCGTGTGCAACTCATCGATGAAGAGAATCACGCCCTGGTTCTGGGCGATCTCGTTCATGATCGCCTTCAGCCGCTCTTCGAACTGGCCGCGGTACTTCGTCCCCGCTATCACGGCGGCCATGTCGAGCGCCAGGACGCGGTGGTCGGACAGGCTATCGGCGACTTCTCCGCGCGAGATGAGCTGCGCCAGCCCTTCCACGATGGCGGTCTTGCCGACGCCCGGCTCGCCGATCAGCACCGGGTTGTTCTTCTTGCGGCGCGAGAGCACTTCGGTCACCCGCTCGATTTCGGGCTCGCGGCCGATCGTCGGGTCCAGCTCGCCCTTGCGGGCCAGCTCGGTCAGGTCCCGGCAGAAGTGGTCGAGCGCCGGGGTCTTGGACTTCTTGTCGGTCTTGGAGGGCGCGCTGGACTGACCGGCGCCCGCGCCGGCCCCCGCGGGCGTGGCGTCGAGATCGCTGCCCAGAAGCTTCTGCGTCTGCGCCCGCGCCTCTTCGAGCGTAACGCCCAGGGCGTTGAGCACCTGCGCCGCGATGCCGCGTTCCTCGCGGAGCAATCCCAGCAGGAGATGCTCCGTGCCGACGTATGAATGGCTGAGCTCCCGTGCCTCGGCCATCGCGTACTCCAGGACCTTCTTGGCCCGGGAGGTATAGGGGAGCTCCCCCAACGCGATGGTCGCCTTGCCCTTGCGGACCTCACCCTCGACGCGCTCGTGCACCTGGTCGAGATCCACGTTGAGGTTCATGAGGACAGCGGCCGCGACGCCCTCGCCCTCGCGAATCAGGCCGAGGAGTATGTGCTCCGTGCCGACGTAGTCGTGCTGCAGACGGATCGCCTCTTCGCGGGCCATCGCCAGCACCTTCCGCACTCGATCCGTGAAGTTGTAATTCATGCCCTGGTCCCCGAACCCCGAGATGCCCCCTATCCCTTCCGCTTACGCATCCGTTTCCGCTTCCGCGCGGGGTCGACCGCCCGTCCCCAGCGCCTTTCGTACGAAGGCTGCCCGGTGGATCTCCCCCTCGCCCTCCGCGAGCCGTCTACCGGCTGCCTGCTCGAGATGCGCCGCCTGGGAGTAGATCATCACCGTGTTAAGCGAAGATACCCGAACGTCCGGTATCAGTTTCAGCCCGACGCCCAGGCGGACCGCGCTCAGCAGGTTCATGACCTCGTCGAAGGACAATGTGCGGGCGTGGGTCAGCAAACCGAACGCGCGCCAGATCTTGTCCTCGATCACCGCCGAGGCATCCCTGAGCAGGACGCCCCTGGCCTGCATCTCGTACTGGATGACCTGACCCACTATGCGGTCCAGGTGGTCGATCAGGTCCTCTTCGCTCTTGCCCAGCGTCGTCTGGTTGGAGATCTGGAAGAAATTCCCGATCACCTCCGAGCCCTCACCGTACAATCCCCTGAAGGTCAATCCGACCTGGTTGATGCCCTGCAACACCTTGCCGATTTCCTTCGTCAGCACGAGCCCGGGAAGGTGCACCAGGAGGGACGCGCGTAGCCCGGTCCCCACGTTGGTCGGGCAACTGGTCAGGAATCCGAATTCGGGGTGGAAGGCGAACGCCAGGCGGGCGCCCAACTCCTCATCCAGGCGCTCCACCTCCTGGTAGGCCTCCTGCAAGCGCAGCCCCGAGCGCAGCGCCTGCAAGCGCAGGTGGTCTTCCTCGTTCACCATGGCGCCCAATTCGCCACCGCCGCGCATGTAGAGCCCCGCGCCCACCGGCGCGTGCTCCTCGGCCACGCCGCCCGCCAGCTCGCGCGAAATCAGGTGGCGCTCCAGCAGCACCCTGCGCGTGATCGCGGGCACGGCTGACAGCTCTATGGCCGCCCCTCCCTTCAGGAGCTCGCTCGCGTCCGCGGCGGCGCCGATCTGCTCCCAGACTCTGCGCCTCTCGTCCTCGCCGAGCCGCGTTGGGAACGCGTGGGCCTGGAGGTTGCGGGCGAGCCGCACGCGCGTGGACAGCACGACGTCGGAGTGCGGGCCGCTGCCGTCGAGCCAGTCCAGGCCGACATCGCCGAGCTTGGTCACGGGTTTCATGTCACGCGCTCTCCATGGCACGGATCTGATCGCGGATCTGGGCGGCGCGCTCGAAGTCCTCGCTGTCCACCGCCCGGGTGAGCCTGCGCTTCAGACCGTTCAGGCGCTCGTCCCGGTTGGCCGCGGTGGCGTCGTCGGGAGGCAGGTAGACTTTGCCCACGTGCTGCGTGCCCGCGTGCAGCCGCCTCATCAGGTTTTTGAGGTGAGCCTCGAACGCCACGTAGCACTGCGAGCACCCCAGCCGGCCCGTCTTCTTGAATCCGTCTATCGACAGCCCACAGTACGGACACTCGGCCTCCTGCGGGGCGGCCGCCTCCCCCTCGCTCCCCATCTGCGCCAGGAAAGCCGCCAGCGGGGCGTTCACGGTCTCGTCCGCCTCGGGATCGATCCCCTTTTCGGCCGCGCACGCCTCGCACAGGTGGAAGCTGCTCATCTCGTTGTTCTCGATGTGCGTGAGATGAATCACGGCCTCCTGGTCTCCGCAGTGATCGCAACGCATCTCTATGCGTCCTGCCGGGATGGGTAGAAGCTCGCCAACTGACCCTCCCGCACCTGGAGTACCCGGTCGGCGCGGTCGGCCAGCTCGCGGTTGTGGGTCGCGAGCACGAGCGCCACGCCGTGCGCCTCCTTCAACTGGAAGAAGAGGTCGTGGAGCGTCTCGCTCGTGTGCGTATCCAGGTTACCCGTCGGCTCGTCGGCGATCAGGAGTACAGGCGCGTTAGCCAGCGCTCGGGCCACGGCCACGCGCTGCTGCTCGCCTCCGCTGAGCTGCGCCGGCCTGTGCTCGGTGCGTTCCCCCAGGCCGACCTGCCCGAGCAGCTCGTCCGCGCGCCGGTACGCGGTGGAGCGATCGACGCCCCCGATCAGCATCGGTAGCGCGACGTTCTCGAGCGCCGAGAATTCGCGCAGCAGATGGTGGAACTGGAAGACGAACCCGATGCGCGCGTTGCGCACGCGCGCGAGGTCTTCATCGGGGAGCAGGCCGAGCGATCGTCCCTCCAGGCTGACAGCCCCCGACGTGGGGCGGTCGAGCCCGCCCAGCAGGTGCAGCAGCGTGGATTTGCCCGCCCCGCTCGCGCCGACGATCGCCACCGCCTCGCCTCGGGCCACGGTCAGATCGACTCCGGTCAGCACCTCCAGCTCGGAGCCGTCCCCGCCCACGTAGACCTTGCGCAGTCGGCGCGCCTCCAGCACCGCCTGGCCGGGCTGCGTGGCGACCCCGTCGTCTCCCCAGCCGGTCGCGTCGGGGGCGCCGCCGAAGGTCCGGGGCTCAGTCATGACGGATTGCCTCCACCGGCATCAGCCGCGACGCCCGCTGCGCGGGCAGGATCGTGGCGGCGAAGGCGATGAGGATGCTGAGCCCCACTATCCAGCCGACGTCCAGAACATCGAGCGCCACGGGGAGCGTGCTGATGCCGTACACCTCCCCGGGCAGCGTGATGAGCTCGTAGCGAGCCTGCACCCAGATGAGGACCAGTCCCCCCATGGTGCCGAGGAAGGTGCCGATGGCGCCGATCGCGAGGCCCTGGAGCAGGAAGATCCGCAGCACGCCACCGCGCGTCATGCCCATGGACTTCAGGATGCCGATCTCCCTGGTCTTGTCGGTCACCACCATGATCAACGTGCTGATGATGTTGAACGCGGCGACCAGCACGATCAGCGACAGGATCAGCCCCATGCCGAGCTTCTCGAGCTTAAGCGCGCTGAAGAGCGAGTTGTTCAGCGTCATCCAGTCGTTCGTGTAGTACGGAAAGCTCAGCCGGGAGTTGATCGAGTCCCCCACTTCGCGCGCCAGGAACGGGTCCTCCACGGCGAGCGCGAGCCCGCCCACATCGTCCTCGAAGTCCAGCAGCGAGACGACCGCGGCCAGGTCCGCGTACAGATGCCCCGAGTCGTACTCGAAGTGCCCGGTGACGAACGTGCCGGTGACCTCGAAATAGCCGGTCGCCGGAATCGCATCGCCCAGCGGAGAGGCCTTCAGATTCTCCGGCGCGAGCACCGTGACCTCATCGCCCGGAAGGATACCCAACCGATCCGCCAGCCTGCGCCCGATGAGCACCCCGGGGAGCCCCGACTCGGTGGGCCCGAGAGATAGGGCGCCGGAGCGGATCTGGCGCACGATCTCGTTGACCGGCACGCCCCTCCCCGCGGCGTCCATTCCCCACAGGGTACCGAACTGCACGTACTCGCCGGTGGGTGTAACGCCCACCTGGGTCATGACGAACGGCTGCGCGCCGATCACGCCGGGGACGTCCTCCACTTCCTCGAGAACGTCCCGCCAGCCGGTCATGCGGAAGCCCTGGCCGTTCTGGAAAACGTAGACGTGGGGGTTGGCGCCGAGGATCTTCGCCTGGAGGTCCCTCTGCATGCCGGTCATCATGCCGATGACCGTGATGAGCGCCGCAACGCCGACCGCTACCCCGCCCACCGCGATCAGCGTGATCAGCGACAGGAACCGGCCCTTCCTGCGCGAGGCCAGATAGCGCCGTGCCACGTACCACTCTGCCGCCGGCACGCTACTCCGGCCTCAACTGGGGGAACAGGATCACGTCCCGGATCGATGCCTGGTCGGTCAAGATCATCATGAGTCGGTCGATGCCGATGCCGCACCCGCCTGTCGGCGGTAGCCCATATTCCAGCGCTCGCAGGTAGTCCTCGTCCAGAGCGTGCGCCCCCTCGTCTCCTTCTTCCCTGTAACGCGCCTGCGCCTCGAATCGCTCCCGCTGATCGAAGGGGTCGTTCAGCTCGCTGAAGGCGTTGGCGATCTCCATGCCGGCGACGACCAGCTCGAAGCGCTCGGCCAACTCGGGCTCGCCGCGCTTCGGCTTGGCGAGCGGAGACAGCTCCCGCGGCTGATCCAGCACGAACGTCGGCTGCACCAGCCCCGGCTCGACCAGCGCGCCGAACAGCCCGTCCAGCAGCTGCGGTCGCGTCAGGTCGGCGACGTCGTCGCTCGTCGCCATCCGCAGCCGCTCGCGCAGCTCGTCGTCGGTCGCGCCCGCGGGATCGAACCCCGCCGCCGCCGCCAGGGCGTCCATGAACCGGATCCGTTCGAACGGCGCGGAGAAGTCGATGTCAGTACCCTGGAAGACCACGGTGGAGCCTTCGGAGGTCACGACCCGCGCCGCGGCGCTGATCATCTCCTCGACGCGCCCCATCATCGTGCCGTAGTCGGCGAACGCCTCGTAGAACTCCAGCATCGTGAATTCCGGGGAGTGCGTCCGGTCGATGCCTTCGTTGCGGAAGTCCTTCCCCACCTCGTAGACGCGCTCCAGACCGCCCACGATGAGCCTCTTCAGGTATAGCTCGTCCGCGATCCGCAGGTAGAGCGGCACGTCCAACGCGCGATGGTGCGTCTTGAAGGGCTGCGCCATGGCGCCGCCGTACAGCGGCTGCAGGACGGGCGTCTCGACCTCCACATACCCTTGCTCGTCCAGGTACTGGCGCAGCGCCCGAACCACGTCCGCGCGGCGCACGAAAAGGGTGCGGACGTCCTCGTTCACGGCCAGGTCGGCGTAGCGCTGCCGGTAGCGCTGCTCCACGTCCGCAAACCCTCCGTGCACGACCCGCGCGCCGTCGTCCTTTTCGGTCTTCCCGAAGGGGAGCGGACGGATCGACTTCGCGAGGAGAGTGATGGAGCTCACGCGGACGCTGACCTCACCCATCCTGGTGCGCATCAGGCGCCCGGACGCGCCCACCCAGTCGCCCAGGTCCAGAAGCTCCAGCAGCTCGTAGCCCGTCCCGAGGTCGTTCTGACGCAGGAAGAGCTGGATGCGCCCGGACCGGTCCTGCAGATCGGCAAAGGTGGCCTTGCCGTGCCCCCGCAGCGAGGCAAGGCGTCCGGCCAGGCGCACTTCCTCTCCCACGCCGTCGGCGTCGAGACCGCCCTCGGCCTCCGCGCTCTCGAAGGAGGTGCGGGCGTCGGCCACCGACCGGTCCGGATCGAACGAATACGGATAGGGCTCGACCCCCGCCTCACGGAGGCGAGCCAGCTTGGCCACGCGCGCCTCGCGCAAGCCGGGCGCCGAGGGCCCCGGAGCGCCGTCTCCGGCCTCCCCGTGCCTCACGCGCCGTGCGCCCCCCCGCGGCGCTTCAAGTAGGCCTCGATGAAGGGGTCCAGGTCTCCATTCATGATCCGCTGCACGTCTCCTATCTTCAGCTCCGTGCGGTGATCGGTCACCATCGTGTACGGCTGAAAGACGTAAGAGCGGATCTGGTTGCCCCACGCGATGTCGGTCTTTTCGGCCTCGAGCACCTGTCGCTCCGCCTCCCGCTCTTCCAGCTCCCGTTGATAGAGCGCCGCCTTGAGCATCTTCATGGCGGTGGCCCTGTTCTTGTGCTGGCTGCGCTCCTGCTGGCACGACACCACCACGCCGGTCGGCTGGTGCGTGATGCGCACGGCCGAGCTGGTCTTGTTCACGTGCTGCCCGCCGGCGCCGGACGCGCGATAGGTGTCCACGCGCAGGTCCTTCTCATCGATCTCGATGTCGATGTCGTCGTCGACCACCGGGTACACGAAGACGCTGGCGAAGGAAGTGTGACGCCGCCCCTGGCTGTCGAACGGCGAGATCCTGACGAGCCGGTGGACCCCCTTCTCCGCTTTCAGATATCCGTACGCGTGGTCTCCGCGCACCTCCAGAGTGGCGCTCTTGATACCCGCCTCCTCTCCCTCCAGCAGGTCCAACAACTCCACCTGTCGGCCGCGCGCCTCGGCCCAGCGCGAGTACATGCGCAGCAGCATTTCCGCCCAGTCCTGGGACTCGGTGCCGCCGGCGCCGGGGTGGATCGTGACGATGGCGTCGCGGGCGTCGTCCGGCCCGCGTAGCATGTTGCGCAATTCCAGCGCTTCCACCGCTTCGCCGAGCCGGCCCACCTCGGTCAGCCACTCCTCTTCCAGCGCCTCGTCTGGCTCGAGCTGCAGCAGCTCCTCGATCTCCGCGAGCTCCTCGCCTTTGTCGGCGAGTTGCTGCCACGGGTCGAGCCAGGACTTGAGCCGGCGCACGTCGGCGATAACCGCCTGCGCCGCGTCCCCGTCGTCCCAGAAGCCCGGCGACGCCATCCTTTCCTCCAACCGCTGCACCTCGGTCCGCTTTACCGAGACGTCAAAGAAACCCTCCGAGCTCGCCGATCCGCTCCCGGAGGTCGGTAAGGTCCGCGCTCTGATCGGTGCTCATTGTCTGTCCATTACGGGTTCATGCGCAGAGGGGCCGCCCTACCAGGGCGACCCCCCGGAGGAAGTCCGATTGTCGCCAGCCGGAACGATAACACCGGCTCCTAGTGTGCAACGGTACACTAACACCTTCCAGGGCGCGCTCGGCCCTCAGAATACCGGCTCACCCTGGGCCAGAATGTCGTTCAGAGCGTCGCGGAAGAAGGGCGTTTGTTTGGCGAAATCGACCCCGACCTGCTCCACGTACTCCTCCCAGCTCTTGAGGATGTCCTCTCGGAAGTCCGTGCGCAGACTTCCCTCGGTGCGGCTGGCGTCCACGTCGCGGTCGGTGTAGGCGATGATATCCGACACCAGGGCGCGGGCGATGCGGAGCGCGCGCGTATCGGGATCCTGGGCGCCGAACATGGGCTTCGTCTCCGCCGGAGCCGGAGCCGGGGCCGCGGTCGGCGTCTCGGCCGAGGCCTGCACCGTGCCGTCCCGGGCCAGGTCGAAAATGGCCTCACAGCGGCCGCAGCGGGTCCGCACGCCGGCCTCCGGGACCCGTTCGGGGTCCACGCGGTACACGGCTTCACAACTGGGACAAGTGACGTTCATCGTCTCGCTCTCAGTGCCTTGCGGCGCTCAACGGAGCCTCACGGGCCAACGCCGAATCCCCCGCCTCGTCGTTCTTCCAAGGGCGGCTCGGTACGTTCGTCATTGCGCCGGTCGACGGCGAACACGGAACCGGGCAACGTCTTCGCGTAGGCCTTCATCTCGGAGGCCAACTCCCCGACACGCGCCGTATGGCTGAACACGCGCTTGTCGTTCGTGACGACACCGATGGACAGCGACATGAGCGGTACCCTATACACGTTGCCTCGGCGGTCCTTGCCGAGGAAGTAGCGCCGCTCGCGATCGTCCTCCGAGTAGTTGAACGGCATCAACTCGTCGAAGATCTCTATGATCTCCTCGCAGCATT
Organism: Gemmatimonadota bacterium; assembly: GCA_039715185.1. NCBI lineage: Bacteria > Pseudomonadati > Gemmatimonadota > Gemmatimonadota bacterium. The sequence continues at coordinate 5,773 of JBDLIA010000009.1, read as the reverse complement.
CGACGGCTCGCTCCAGCGGTACCACGAAGATGTAGTCGTCCCCGCCGATGTGTCCGATGAACCCGCTCGGCGCGTGCGCCCGGACCACGTCACGCAGGATGCGCGAGACGATGAGGATGACCCTATCGCCCTCCGTGTAGCCGTAGCGATCGTTGAACTCCTTGAAATGATCGATGTCGGCGTAGCACACCGCGAACCGCTCGCCACGTTTCATGCGGTCGCCGATGGCTCGCTCGATCTGGACGGTGCCGGGGAGTCGCGTGGTCGGGTGCACGCTCACATCGCGGTCCGCGCGCTGCAGCGCCAGCTCCATGCGGATGCGCTGCTCGTCCTCGGGCATGTCGGGGCCGAACACCTCGGCCGCTCCCGCCCGCAGACCATCCAACGCCACCTCGGCGCTCGACGACGTCGCGTAGAGGATGACGGGAATGATGGCGCTGTAGGGCTCGCGCTTGAGGGCGACGCACAGGTCGCGGGCCGCGGCGCTCTCGCCTTGGTCGAGAACGACCCCGACGGGCATGCTGCGATTCACGATATCCATTACAGCCGCGGGGCCGTCGACCCGGAGCACGCGCAGGCCGCGGGCCTCGGCCAGGGCCCGCACGGCGGCGGGCACCTCTCGGGCCTGGGATGACTGGTAGACGATGCTCGAGTTGGCAGTCATGCCGGTTCGGCTCTGCCACCCAGCCGCGGCGCGCCCTCGCTCACAGAGGCTTCGCCTCGTCGATCAGCATGATGGGGATGTCGTCGCGCACCTCGTAGACCAGCGCGCACGCGTGGCACACGAGGTTTTCAGTCTCTCCCTCCGCCCTGTGCTCCAGAGGCCCCTTGCACTTCGGGCAGACGAGAATGTCCAGCAGGTCTCGGTCAAGCACCCTTCCGCCTCCCTTCCCTTGTCTCTTACCGTTGCCCCGGTGGCGCGTGCCCGAGGCGGTTGAGCGCGGTTTCCCGCTTGCGCCAGCGTGGCAGGACCTTGGTCCAGAGGTCAAGGTACACACGCTCGCCCACGAACGCTTGGATCTTACGCCGCGCGGCCGTCCCCAGGTCGCGGATCCCGGCTCCCTTGGCGCCGATGAGAATCTGCTTCTGCGTCTCTCTCTCCACGTAGATGGTCGCCCGAATGTAGAGCGGGTCGGTGCCTTCGCGGTACTCCTCCACCTGCACCGCCACGCTGTACGGAATCTCCTGGTGGTAGCGCTCGAAGACGGTCTCGCGGATCAGCTCCTCCACGAAGAACCGCATGGGCTGTACCGCGATCTCATCTTCGGGATACAGAAAGGGCGATGCGGGCAAACCCTCCGCTATGCGCCTCTCCAGCTCGGGCAAGCCGTTGCCGCGGGTCGCCGAAACGACGACGGCGTCGCTCCCGGCGCGCTCGCCCACCCACTCGGCGAGCCTCGCGACATCCGCGGGAGAGGCCACGTCGCTCTTGTTGACCACGCCGATGACGCGCTCGGGGCGCGCCAGCACCTGGTCGAGAGACTCGGTTGGCGGCAGCGTCTGCGCCGGGCGCGTGGCGTCCAGGATGAGGACGATGACGTCCGCGTCGCGGAGGCTCGCGAGCGCCTCGCCGAGCATAGCCTCGTGCAGCAGGTAGCGCGGCTCCAGCAGCCCCGGAGTATCCACGAACACAGCCTGGAACGCCGGCCGGGTGAGGATGCCGGTCACGCGCTGGCGGGTCGTCTGCTCCTTGGCGGTCGTGATGCTGAGCTTTTCGCCCAGCAGCGCGTTCATCAGGGTGGACTTGCCCACGTTGGGAATGCCGACCAGCGCGACGTGACCAGCGCGGGTGGGAGCTCGGTCGGTGGATTCAGGCATACGGAAGAGTAGCCGCGACGGCCTCCGGGGCGCCAAGCGCGGTGGGCGCTGGACGGTGCAGACGAACGAGCCCCGGCGGAGCGAGCGTGCTCCGCGCGGGGTCCGTGAGAAAGCTAGTGCCCCGACTAGGAATCGAACCTAGAACCTTGGGATTAAGAGTCCCCTGCTCTGCCAGTTAAGCTATCGGGGCGGGCACGTTGCGCGTGCCGTTTCCGGCACGTCTCTCAGGGTGGGCGACCGGAATCGAACCGGCGACCTCCAGGACCACAACCTGGCGCTCTAACCGACTGAGCTACGCCCACCATGTGTCCCGCGCAGCGGGGCCAGAGTCGCGCTTCCCTCGCGCTCCCTTCGTCCTGCCGCGGCCCGCCAAGTCAAAGGATGCGCCCGATAGGATTTGAACCTATGACCCGCGGCTTAGAAGGCCGCTGCTCTATCCAGGCTGAGCTACGGGCGCGAGCACCTCCGACGACCGCCTTTGCCATACGACGGCCCAACGGAAGCCCTTCACCATAAGGCTTTCTCCAAGGCTGTCAAGGGATTTCGCTGGGCCTGGCCGGCGGCCTTGCGCCCGGCGCGAACCCGGCCACTGCCGTCGCGCTACTCGAGGATGTAGGCGATCGCCTCGGCGGCCTCCTCGAGCGTCTCCACGGCGAGCGACACGAGCGCGTCGAGTTCCTTCAGCGCGTGCACGTGCTCCTGCGCTCTTACGAGCAGAACGGGCAGCCCTGCGGCGAGCGCCCAGCCCGCGTCGGCCGCCGTGTTCCACTGCTTGTACGTGGGCCCGAAGTAGGCGACCACGAGGTCCGCGCGTCCCAGCAGCACCCGCGTTCGAAGCGTATTGACGCGCGCTCCTTCGATGTCTCGAGAGCGCGGATTCGCCTGCTCCCCGAGGATCGCCTCGCCGATGTCGTCCGAGCGCTCGTGGTCCTCCTGCGGACCGACGACGTCGGCGTCGACCCCGCGCTCCTCGAGCGCCGCCCGCAACTCGTCGCGCCAGTCGGAATGGATTTCGCCGGCTGCGTAGATGGTAAGGTCGATCATGCTGTCCCGTTTCTCACTCGGCTCGCTCAGTGCGCACGCAGGATGGGCTCACCAGGTATGCGGCGCGGAGTCCATCTCAAGTCGGGGCGGCCGGATTCGAACCGGCGACCCCCTGCTCCCAAAGCAGATTTTCCTAGGTTTACCACACCCCCACAAAAGGGCAGTAAGCTACCGTCTGTAGCGCTTTTGCCAGCTTTTGTTGTGCCCGACCCTTACCTGGTTTTACATTCATTTTGCGCACTCACCGCGCACTCGAACGACTAGCTGCTCTCCCGACAGGAGGCGCCCCGTGGGCCTCACAAAGCGCGGCATCCAAGCCCTTGAGTATGACCCCGCCGGCCCAGCCCAGCAAATCGCCTACGACGGACAGATTCCCGGCTTCGGGCTGCGCGTGTATCCCACCGGCCGCAAGGCGTTCGTCCTACGCTACCGCACCCCCTCCGGTCGCACCCGGCTGCTGACGCTCGGCAAGTACGGTGTCCTGACGCTCGACCAAGCGCGCGCCCGCGCGCGGAAGGCGCTGGTGGAGGTCGGCGACGGCGGCGACCCCGTGGCAGCCCTCCGCGGGCCGAAGCCGGACGACGTGCGCGCGTTCGCCGAGCGCTACATCAGCGAGCACGCGAAGCCGCACCGGCCAGGCTCGTGGAGGGAGGATAGGCGTCGGCTGGAGAAGCATCTCATTCCCGCCATCGGCCACCTGCGTCTGGCGGACGTGACGCGAACGGACCTAGCCGCCCTCCACGCGCGCATCGGTGCACGCACCCCGGTAGAGGCCAACCGCGTGCTGCAGGTCGCGCGAGCGATGTTCAGCAAGGCGATCGCGTGGGGCGAGCTCCCCGAAGGCCGCGCCAACCCCGCCACACTCGACCGCCACGGCTCGCGCGGAGTGAAGGCGTTCAAGGAAAGGAACCGCGAGCGCTACGTCACGCCGAAGGAGATGCCGCGCCTGATGGAGGCGATCGACGCCGAGCCGAACATCTACATCAAGGCGGCTCTGCGCCTGTTCCTGCTGACGGGCCTACGGCGCTCCGAACTGCTCCGCTCCGAGTGGTCGGACATCGACCTGGAGGCCCGGCGCTGGCGCGTGGTGCGGAAGGGCGGCGATGTCGATTCGGTCTACCTCTCGGCGCCCGCGGTGGAGATCCTCGAGCAACTCCCCCGCCAGGCCGGAAACCCGCACGTCTTTCCGGGCCGCAGCCGCGGGTCCGCCCTCACGTCGATAGACAAGAGCTGGCGCCGCGTCCGCGCGGAGGCGGGATGCGAGGACGTGACCCTGCACGACCTCCGCAGGACCGTGGGCTCCTGGATGGCGACGGCTGGGGTCAGCCTCCAGGTCATCGGACAGGTGCTCGGGCACGCACCCGGCGACGTGGCCGCAACCGCGATCTACGCGCGCCTGGCGCAGGACGCTTCACGCGAAGCGCTCGAACAACATGGCGCCCGTCTTATGGCGGTCGTGAACGGGGCGGGAGCATGAACCGCCGTCCTCACTGGCTGCAGCCTCTCCCGCCTGACGACGCGGAGGAGGCCCTGCGCAACATCCTCGCGGGGTGGACGGAGGGCGCCGAGGAGGCCATAGCGTTTGTCAGGGACCAGGAGCAGCGCGGAATGCCGGAGAATCCGGAGGACGAGCGCTACAGCCAGCGGAAGCGGGCGGAAGAGCACCTTCTGACCGCGCCCGTCCTCCTCCGGCTGGCGCGAGCGGGTGACGCGTGGAATGCGGCCCGCTACGCCCTGTGGATCGGGCTCCAGAATGGCATCGACCAGTCACACCCGCATCTCTACCACGCCAAGCGGGCACTACGGCTGGAGCGGCCCTTGGCCGAGAAGGAACGACAGCAGCAGAAGCATCGAGCGGCAGGAGGCTTCGCGAGCCGAAAGGGTCCGCCTGCGGACGCATTGGCCGACGAGGTTGAGGTCATGCATTGGCGGCACCCCGCTCTCAGCTGGACAGCCGTTTGTAGACGCGTCGGGAAGCGTTACGGCCTCTCGGTCCGTTCGGTCCAGAACAAGGTGCGTGCCGCACGCCCGGGGCTGTCCTGGTCGATCCGTTAGCCCAAACCGAGATAGAAGACACAAAAAAACTAGGCAAGCCAGAGCAATTGCCGACCACCGTGCATTACCGTGCGACAGTGACCGTAGCTCATTGCCGCAGGAGAAAGCACGATGACCGCTGCAACCACCATCCTCGTTGACGAGCGCGACGCAGCCGCAGCGCTCGGCCTCCAACCCCGAACGCTGGCCGTCTGGCGGAGCCGCGGCGACGGGCCGCCCCACGTCCGCATCTCTTCGCGCTGCGTCCGATACCGCGTCGCGGACCTCGAGGCGTGGGCCGCCGAGCGCGTACGCACCAGCACGGCCGATCCAGGCCCGAGGGCGGCGTGAACCAGGCAGCGGCCGAGGCGCTCGCCTCTGTCGTGGACTGCGCGCTCCTGCTCGAGGAGTACGCCCGCCATAACCCCCTGGCGGCCGCCGAGCCGAACCTGGCCGACCGCGAAGAGCTACACCTGCTCAACGCGCGTTGGCTGTCCCGGCGCCTCTACGGCCTCGCCTCCACGGCCCTCCACGAGCTGGCAGAGTGAGCGTCACCACCGGCGGCACCCCGACCCACCTGCGCGTGGTGCGCGCCGAGGAGCCCATCTCCGACGTTATCCGCTCCTGCGGGGGCGGCACGCTTGGAGCCGACCCGCCGAGCGAGGCGGTGCTCGCGTTCCTGAACCGCCTGAAGGCTGCCCTCGCGGCCGAAGACGACCCCGCGCGGCGTGTCCTGCTGGAGTGCGCCGCCGCGGACGTGCTCGCGCCTACTCAGGGCAAGGCGGACGCGCGGCGGCTGGCTGCCAGCGTGCGGCCGAAGACCTACGACAAGCCCGAGCGCGGCGGGGGCAGCCGCCCCAACCTTCGCGACACGGTA
>JBDLIA010000008.1 GCA_039715185.1 Gemmatimonadota bacterium | reverse complement strand
AACTCCTTGCCGTAGCGACGGCTACGGCGCGTCGTTCCGCCTTGCCCCGCGGGCGCATCACGCGCCTCGGTGCACACGGGACTTCCGCGCCGGCACACCGGTTGCCGATGCGGGGGAGAGCCGCGAGTTGACCGAGCCGGGGCCGAGCGCCCAGCGCTCAGAGCGGGACTCACAGATCCTGCGTGCGCTCGCGGATCGGATCGATCCGCGGGACGCCGGCGCGCACAACAATCTGGGCGTGGTCTACTTCAAGAAGCGCATGTTGGAGGAGGCGATCGACGCCTTCGAGCGCGCCCTCCAGGTGGATCCGCGCATGGGCGTGGCCGAACGCAATCTCCGCATCGCCTACTTCCATGACGGCTACATCGATCGCCTGACGGCGGAGCTCGAGCTGCGTCTGACGACCGATCCCGAGGACGGCGAGGCTCGCCGGCGCCTGGCCCGGGCGTGTCAGCGCACGGGCGACTACGAGGCCGCGGTCCGCCACTGGTCCGGGCTCGTCGAACGCTCTCCCGCCGATCCCGAGACGACGCTGGCGCTGGCTCGCGCACAGGCCGGCAGGGGGGACCGGGAGGGCGCCCTGAGGACCATCGAGGCGGCCCGCGCCCGCGGGGTCCGAGACGCCCGCCTGGAGCTACAGGGAGGCGAGATCCTGTACCACCTGGCGCGCCCGGCGGAGGCACGGAGTCGCCTGGAGCGGGCGCTCGAGCTGGATTCGAGCCTGGCGGCCGCGCACCACCTGCTCGCTTTCGTCTACGGGGATATCGGACTCGCCGAGGAGGCGGCGGCGTCCGCGGCCCGCGCCGAAGAGCTGAACCCGACCTACGGCCGGGCCGAGGCCAATCTGTCGCTGGACGCCTACAATACGGCTCGCTACGAGGAGCTGGTCGGCCAGCGCGAAGAGACGCCGGAATTGGCCCAAGGTGGTCTGGCGCACTACAACCTCGGGTTGGCGTTTCGGCAGCGGGGTCTACTGGCCGAGGCCGAGCGCGAGTTCGACCTCGCCGCCGCGCGGGGCGAGGACGCGCTGTTGGTTCGGCAGGCCCACGCGGAGCTCCACCTGCTGCGGGGAGATGGGGCCCAGGCGCTGCCGCTATACGACGCGGCCATCGACATCGAACCCGGTAGTCCGAAGCTGTGGAACGAGCGGGGTGTGGCGGCACACCAGATCGGTGACTTGGAGGGCGCCGAGCGCGGATACCGCAAGGCGCTGGAACTGGACGGATCCTACGTTCTGGCCGCCAACAACCTGGCCGTGGTGCGGGCCCACTCCGACGACCCCGCGGAAGCGGAGCGTGTCTTCGGCAGGGCTCTGGACGAGCCCCACGCCCCCGCGGAGGTTTGGCGCAATCACGCGCTGACTCTGACCAGGACGGGGCGGCACGAGGCGGCCGAGAAGGCCTACCGCGCGGCGCTCCAGCACGACGCCGACTCAGCCGCGGGGTGGGCCGGCCTGGGCACGGCGCTGCTCGCGATCGAGCGCATGGACGAGGCTCGCTCGGCGCTGGTCCACGCGGTTCAGCTCGATCCCGAGTTGGCCGAGGCCCGGTATCAACTCGCCTTCGCGCTGTCCGCCCTCGGAGACTACCAGGGCGCGCTGCGCGAAACGCGGCTCGCGCTCGAGCTGGACCCACTCTTCCCGGCGCCGCGTTTTCGGCTTCTCATAGACCTTCATTTCGAGGAGGCCGGGGTCCCCGCTCCGGAGCTGGCCGCGGAACGGCGCGTGGCGGGGGAGGGGGGAGTCGAGGAGTTTCGCTTCGAGTCTGAAGCGCTGGCCGATGTGTTCGAGTCCCTGCAGCGGCCGGCGGCCGAGACGGCCTCGCCGACGCAGGACAGGACGGATGCGGACACTTCGCCCTCGCCCTTCGTGCTGGCGCTCGCGGAAGGGACCGCCGGAGACCCGGCCACGGCGGCCGTCGCCGCAACGCCCGAGGGAGTTGCGCGGAGCGAGGCCGCCGTCGATCCGGCCCGGCAAGCGGATCGTCCCGCAGACCCGCTGGCCGTCGCACGGCGAGCCCTCGCCCGCGGCGACCTGCACGAGGTGCACGGGGCGGCACGCGCTGCGGCCGAGCGCGGGGCGCCGCGCGCCGAGGTGCTGCTGGTGCGGGCGGAGGCGTTCCTGCGCCAGGGGTTCGCCGGCGAAGCACTGGAGCGCTTCGACGCTCTGCTCGCGGTCGAAGCGGGCGATGACCTACCGGAGGCCACCCGGATAGCGGCCGAGCTCGGGCGCGCCCGTTCGCTCCTTCAACTCGACCGGGCCGCGGAGGCGCTGCTGGTCACCACGGAGCTGGCGGGCGCGCGGGACGCCGCGTCGGCGCTGCGCGTGCACGGACAGGCGCTCGCGGCCAACGGGCGCCCGGCCGAGGCGGCCGAGGCGCTCGAACGCGCGCTGGAAGAGGGCGTGGAGGACCGCGCCGGGGCGGCGCTCGACGCCGGCCACGCCCGCCTGGCGTCGGGGCAGGGGCCGGACGCCGAGCGACTCTTCCGCCTGGCGCTGTCGCTGGAGCCCGACAGCCCCGCGGCCATGACCGGCCTGGGGCGGGCGCTGGCCGCGGTCGGCCGGGAGGAGGAAGCCACGGCCACCCTGCGGGCCGCGCTGGAGGCGCTCCCCAGCTACGCAGATGCGGCGATCACCCTCGCCAGGCTGCTGCGGCGCACGGGCGACCCGTCCGGCGCGATCGCTACCCTGGCAGACTTCCTGTCGGCCGACCCCTACCACCTGGACGGGCTGCACCGGCTCGGCGAGTACCTGGCCGCGCAGGATCGCGTCGAGGACGCGGCAACCGCGTTTCGGCGGGTCCTCGCGTTCGACCCGGGCCACGCGCGTGCTCGCGACGCTCTGGACGGCCTGGGCGTGGCTCCGCGTGACGTGGGAGCCGCCTGATGGCGATCGAGGGTCCGCTTCACGAACTCGGGCTGGAGGACGTGCTCCAGCTCCTGGACCTGACAAAAAAAAGCGGGTTGCTGCACATCCGTTCCGAGCGGCACCGCGACGAGGTGGAGCTGCATTTCAGCGAGGGGGCCCTCTACCTGGTGCGTCGCAAGCGCCCCGTTCGGCGCTTGGCGGAGCACCTGGTGCGGGCGGGCAAGCTGACGGAGGGAGAGTTGCAGCGCGCCCTGTCGCTACAAAAAGAGCGCCCGGGACAGCTCATCGGACAGGTCCTCGTCGAGATGGGCAGCGTGTCCGAAGAGGAGCTGGAGCGCCAACTCCGCTTCCACATGGAGGAATCGGTCTACGACCTGCTGGGATGGCGCGAGGGCGAGTTCCGTTTCGTTGAAGGAAAGCCCGCGACGGACGCCACGGGCGTGCTGGTGCGCGTGGAGTCGATGTTGATGGAAGGCGCGCGTCGGATCGACGAGTGGAGTCGGTTGGAGGCACGTATTCCCACCATGGAGGCGGTGCCGGTGCTTTCGGACGCGCCTCCGGGCAACACGACGCTGGACCTCAGGCCCGACGAATGGGCGGTGCTCGCCGCCGTCGATGGAGCGGCCGATTTGCGGCGCGTGGCCGCGACCGTGGGGCGTGGGACGTTCGCCGTCGCCAAGATCGTCTACGGCCTGATCGCGACGGGGGTGGTCGAGATCCAACACGCGCAGGCGGAGCCCGGCGCCGAGCAACTCGAGGCAGCGCTGGCGTCGGCGGAGACGATGCTGGCGGCTGGGGACTGGCGCGGAGCGGAGCGCGAGGCCCAGGCGGCCGCGGCGGGTCACCCCGGGCGGTTCGAGCCGGTCCTGCTTGTGGGCAGGGCGCTCGCAGCCCAGGGGCGCATGCGCGCGGCCACCGAGGCGTTCGCGCAGGCCGTCGGGTTGGAGCCGACATCGGCGGATGCGCATTTTCAGCTGGGCTTCACGGCGGCCCGGATCGGGGATCTCCAGCGGGCCGGAGAGGCCTGGGAGTGGTTTCTGGCGCTCGGGCACGGCGACGAGCGGGCGCCGCTCGCGTTGCGCGGCACCGAAGCGCTTCGGGCGCTGAGCTCGGTGCTGCGAGACGGCCCCTATCCCCCGGAGCGCGAACGCCTCACGATGTCCACTGCCGATTCATCCCAAGGAGGACGATGACGAAGCCCGCGCCCGCTGACGTGCAGCGGTGGAGCCTGGAGGTCGCCCGCGATCCGGGTGCGCCGACGTTCGTGAACCTGGCCGACGCGTACCGGCGGCAGGGGAACCTGGACGGCGCGCTGCGCGTGTGTCTGCGTGGCCTGGAGCGGCGGCCCGACCACGCCGGCGCACACGCGCTCCTGGCGCGGCTCCATCTCGAGCGAGGGGAACGCGAGAAGGCCTTCGACGAGTGGGGGGTCGTGCTGCGGCTGGACCCCGCGCACTTCGAAGCGAACCGGGGCATGGGCTTCGTGCGCCTGGAGCGTGGCGACCTGCTCGGGGCCACCGCATACCTGGAGCGCGCGGCCGCTCGTCGCCCGGCCGACGCGCTCACGCGGGAGGCGCTCGAGTTGGTGGCGCGCAAGACAGCGCAGGCGGCGCCCTCCGGGCCGCTCCTGGGGCACCAGGCGGCCGCAAGCGAGGCGTCGCGTCCGCCGGCCCCCGCGCCCCCACCCGGCCCGGTCGCCGACACGCGGTCGACCCCGACCCCCACGCCAGCGCCCGCCGGCCAGGGAGACTCCCCCGCGAGCGCGGCGCCAAGCGCGCGTGATCCCGGGCGACTGTTCGAGGAGCTGGCCGGAAACGGCCCGTTTCGCGGCGCGCTCCTGGTCGACGGCGCCGGCTTCGTCATAGGCGGTCGACTCGGAACTCCCGCCGTGGAGTCGGACGCCGCCGGGGCGGCGTTGCGGGGGGCCGCCGGCGAGGCCGAGCGGACGGCCGAGTTGCTGGGTCTGGGCGCCTGGCGGGGGGTTCACATGCAGACCGACGACGCGGCCGCCCACCTGGGTCCTGTGGGGAAGCGGCACGCCGTCCTGATAACCGCCGACGGCGTCGCGCCGACCGGCTGGGTGCTGCACACCGCGGGCGCGGCGTCCGAGATCGCGCGCGCGTTCCTGGGAGAAGACCGTGGTTGAGGCATACGAACGCGCGCTGGAGCGGCTGCTCAGGGTAGACGGCGTGCGCGCCGCCCTGCTGGTCGACGCCGACATGGGCGTGCCGGTAGTCATGGAGGTCGACTCCGACGTAGACGGGAACGCCACTGCGGCGCTCGCGGCGGAGCTGTTCCGGCGCACCGCGCGCGGCAGCGACCTCGCCGGCGCCGGGCGATTGCGCACGCTGCAGTTGGCCGCCAGCGGCGGTTACCTGCACGTCGCGGGGGCCGGGGAGATGCTCATCGTCGCGCTGGCCGCTCCCGACGCGCAGCTGGCATCGTTGAGCGTGGAGGCGAGCCGCGCGGTAGAGGCGCTCGCGTGAGAACGCAGGAGGAGCTGGCTGTCCTCGTCGAGCGGCTGCGCGCGCCCCTCCGCGAGTTCGTGCGCGAGAGCAGGGTGCGCACGGCCGTGCTCGTGAACGCCAGCGGCCAGCTTCTCGCCCAGCAGGGATTCAGCCGCGGCTACGAGGTTACTAACGTGGCTTCGCTGGCGGCGGCCGCCCACGCCGCAGCGGGTGCCCTCGCGGACATGACGGGCGTACGCAGGTGGACTCACCTGCACAACCAGGGACGAACCCAGCAGATGCTGCTGGCGCCGCACGAAGTTGGAGGCTCCGACTTGATCCTCGTAGCCATCTTCGACAGGGCGACATCGCTGGGGATAGTGCGGCTGTTCAGCGACCGGCTCGGCGACCAGCTCCGGGAGATCCGGGAGCTCGGCGGGGCCAGCTCCGTGCGGGACGCGAGCCGCTTCGAGCACGAGTTGGAGGCCGGGGTTCGACGGGTGATGGGAGAGCGCGGATAGCCGATGTCGCTGGTCAACTACTCCACCCGCGAGATCACCTGCAAGATCGTCTACTACGGGCCAGGGCGATCCGGCAAGACGACCAATCTTCAGCACGTGCACGGCCGGCTGCCGCGCGGCCGCACGGGCGAAATGATGTCCCTCGCCACGGAGACCGACCGCACCCTGTTCTTCGATTTTCTCCCCCTCGATCTGGGATCCATCTCGGGGTTTCGGACTCGGCTTCAGCTCTACACGGTGCCCGGGCAGGTCTACTACGACGCGACCCGAAAGCTGGTGCTGCGAGGCGCCGACGGGGTCGTGTTCGTCGCGGATTCGCAGCCGCGCGTGCTCGCGGAGAACGTGACCAGCCTGCGTAACCTGCACGAGAATCTCTCCGCCGAGGGCCTGGACGTGCGTGAGGTGCCGCTGGTGATGCAATACAACAAGCGCGACCTGCCGGACGCGTTGCCGGTTGAGGTGCTCAGCGACGTGCTCAACTTCCGGGGCGTGCCCGAGTACGCCGCTACGGCCATTAGCGGAGAGGGCGTGTTCGAAACGCTGAGAACGGCCAGCGAGCTCGTGCTACGGCGACTTTCCGACCGGTATAGGCAGCCGATCGTGCCGGCGCCGACCGCGGGGCAGGGGGTGGGGTCGTGAACTCGGTCGACCTCGTTCCCTCGTTCACCTTCGACAATTTCGTCGTGGGTACCGGCAACCGTCTTTCCGTGGCCGCGGCCAAGCGCGTGGCGGAGTCGCCCGGGTCGTCGTACAACCCGCTGTTCATCTACGGCGGCTCCGGGCTCGGCAAGACGCACCTCGTGACCTCGATCGGCCACCAGGCCGGCTTGGACCACCCGGCGCTCAAGGTCGTCTACGACACGCTCGAACGCTTCATGGATCGGGCGATGGAGGCCATCGAGGCCGGAGACCGCGACGCGTTCCGCGCCCGTTTCCAGGACGTGGGTCTGCTCATCCTGGACGACGTGCAGTTCCTGGCCGGGAAACGCAGGACGCAGGAGGAGTTGATCCGCGTGTGGGACGCCATGTCGGCCCGCGGGGGACAGGTCGTGTTGACCAGCGACCGGCCGCCGCAGGAGATCGACGGGTTGGACGACAGGCTCCTGTCGCGTTTTTCGGGCGGCCTCATAGTGGACATCGGTGCCCCCGACCTGGAGACCAGGGTCGCCATCGTGCGCCGCAAGGCCGAGGAGCAGGCCCAGGAACTGGCCGACGGTGTCGCCGAGCTGCTGGCACGCTCGACCTTCTCCAACGTGCGCGAGCTCCAGGGCGCCTTGAACCGGGTGCTCGCCATTCAGGAACTCGAGGAACGCGTCGTTGGGACGGATGAAGCGGGGCGCCTCGTGGGCGTGGGTCCCGAGCCGAAGGGGGAGTCGGAGTTCGGCGACTTCGTGGCCGACGTGTCGCTCGCGATGGACACGGTCGTGTCCCGCTCCGCCGAGGATCAACAGCTCGCGGGGGCGGTCATGAGGTGGGAGGCGGACGGCTACCGCACCAGCCGGCTGGAGGCCCTCCTGCACGGATCGCACGGCCCGTCCGAAGTGGAGGAAGCGGTGCGCGCCTTCGAGGCCGACGTGGATCGGTTGCGGGAAATCGACGCCCAGATCCGTTCGGTGGATCCGGGCGCACCCGAGCTGCACTGGGGTGTGCTGCGCGATCCGGACCGGATCGGCGACGCCGAGGCCATGCTCGCGGCCGTGCGGCAGCGGCGTCAACCGCTGCCCGCCCCCCCGTCGGAGTATCAATTCGCGCGCGTAGAGCTGGATGACGGCAGCCTGGCTCTGCGCGCCGCCCGCGCGGCGGCAGAACAACCCGGCTCGCGCTACAACCCGCTGTACGTCCACGGCCACGCCTCGCCGGTTCGGTCCGCGCTGCTCGGCGCACTGGGGAACCGCATCGCCGAGCGCAATCCGGACCGGCCGGTGGCGTTCATGTCGGGCAAGGCGTTCGCGGATGAGCTGATCCAGGCCCTCGAGCGCAACCAGGTCGAGGAGTGGCGAGCGCGCTTCCGCGGCGCCGGCGCACTGTTGCTCGAGGACGTGGACATCTTGGCCGATACCGAACGCGCCCAGGAGGAGTTGTTCCACCTGTTCGACGCGCTGCTCAGGAGCGGCGCGCAGTTGGCGTTCACCGGGACCGTACCGCCGGCGCAGATAGCGGGGTTGGAGGACCGCCTGCGCTCCCGTCTGGCGGCCGGCCTCGTGGTCGGGCTGGAGGACAGGGCCGGCGGCGGGGCCGAAGAAGCCGAGGGCCCGGGAGGGGACGCCGCCGCGGCACCGGCGGAGCCGCCCCCCCCGCAGCGGGAGCCGGCGGCGTCGCTGTCGAGCGGGGCCGACGGAGCCGGAGGGCACGAGGACGCCTTCTTCTTGGCGCGCGACAAGGTCGTGTGGCGCTGGCCCTACGTGGCCCAGTGGCTGACGGAGGGGGACCGATGAGGCTCTCTCCGGCCACCGGAGCCGCCTGATGGCAATCAAGGGGAGCCTCCGAGAGGCGAGCCTGGCGGACGTGTGCCAGCTGCTGGCGATGGGGATGAAGTCGGGCTGCCTGTCCATCACCGACCGCGAGCGCTTCGGCCGCATCTACTTCGACGGGGGCCGCATCACGTTCGCCAGCGTGGTGAACCGGCGCGACCGGCTGGGCGACCTCCTGGTGGCCGAGGGCGTGGTGTCGGCCGAACAGCTCGCCGAAGCGTTGCAGGAGCAGGGCCGATCCCCCGAGCGCCGCCTGGGGCAGATCCTGCTCGCGCGCGGGTGGCTCGACGAGGAGGCGCTGCGGGAGCGCGTCCGGGCGCAGATCGAAGAGGCGGTTTACTTCCTGTTCACGTGGTCTCAGGGGGGTTTCTTTTTCGAGGTGGATCAACGTCCGGGCGAGACCGAGTTCCTGGTGTCGATCAACCCGGAAAGCCTGCTCCTGGAGGGCGCCCGCAGGGTGGACGAGTGGAGCGTCATCGCCAAGAAGATCCCTTCTCTGGAGGACGTCTTCGATCTGGACCACGACCGGCTGCACGACGCGGGATTGGCGCTGACGCCGGAGCAGGAGAGGATCCTGCCGCTCGTGGATGGAGCGACGACCGTCGCGGAGATCGCCGATCGCAGCGGCCTGGCGGAGTTCGACGCCGGCAAGGCCCTCTACGGACTGATTCAGGCGGGGTTCGCGCAGCGGGTGGGCCAGCGCGCGCAGGGCGCCAGCGCCGAGCGGGAAGCGGACTTCAGCGAGCGGCTGAACCTGGGCACGGCGTTCTACTCGACGGGCATGCTCGAGGAGGCCGAGGCGGAGTTCCGGCGCGTGCTCGAGATCAGGCCCAAGGACTCCGCCGCGCGTTCCTACCTGGCCAGGATCGCACTGCAGCGAGGCCGGCCACGCGACGCGGTCCAGCGGCTCAAGGCCGTCCTGGAAGAACAGGGCCCCCAGCACGGCGCGTTCGTATCGCTCGCCTACGGGCTGCGCATGCTCGAGCGCGCCGCCGACGCGCTGCTGGTTCTGGACGAGGCGGAGTCATTGGCGCCCGATTCGGAGATCGTATCGCTCCACAGGGCGGCGATCCTCGCCGAGCGGGGCGACTGGGGCGGCGCCGGCGAACACCTCGTCGAGTACCGGCGCAGGTTGGGCGACCGACCCCCCTCGGCGCCGTTCTTTCACCTGGCCGGCCTGCTCGCGGCGGTGACCGGACGCCTGGACGAGGCGCGCGCGACAATGGAAGCGGGCCTGCGTGCCTTTCCGGAGTCCGCCCCGCTGCTACTGCTGGCGGGAGCCATCGCGGAACGCCAGGCCGACCTGGACGAGGCCGAGCGCCTGTACCTGCGCGCGCTGGACGCGGATCGGCAGTTGCCCCAGACCTACAAGAACCTGGGCGACATCGCCTATCGCCGGGGCCTCCACGACGACGCGATGGACCAGTACCGCAAGGCCACCACGTCCGCCCCCGACCTGGGAGACGACGTGTTCGCCCGCATGGGCAATCTGCACCTCAAGCGCGGCGAGCGGGAAGACGCGATCCGTTGCTGGCGTAGGGCGTTGGACCTGAATCCGCGCAACGAGGTGGTCCGCAAGAATCTGGCGGTCGTTGGGAATGCGGAGTGACGCGCCCGCTTCGATCGAGAGCGCGATCGATGGGTCGGCCGCTCTGCTTCCGCTGGCGTCCGGCACGCTCTCGCCGGAGCAGGCGGCGGAACTGGATGCGCTCACGCGCCAGATAGACCTGGCCACCGGGCTCTCGCTGTCGCGCTACAAGGAGGCCTGTTTTCGGCGCAGAGTGGCGGTGCGCATGCGGGCCACCGGGGCCGCCAGCTACCAGGAGTACGCTGGCGTCCTCCACGCGGACCCCGCGGAGTACGAGCGCCTGCTCGCCGCGGTCACGATCAACGTCAGCAGGTTCTTCCGGAACCGCGACGTCTGGCGCCACATGGCCGAGCGGGTGCTGCCGGAGCTCGTCGCGCGCCCCGACGCGTTTCTGAACCTCTGGAGCGCGGGCTGCGCGGCCGGCGAGGAGGCGTACACGCTGGCGATGCTCCTGGACGAGTTCGACCGGCTCCGACCCGGCTCCGGCTCCCGCCGCTTTCGCCTCGTAGCGACGGACATCGACCCCGACGCGCTGGACGCGGCGCGCGCCGCGGCGTACGCGGACCTGGGGCTCGCGGAGACCACGGACGAAGACCGAGCTCGCTGGTTCGAGGCGGGCGGCCCGCCCCACAGACCGGTGGATCGCATCAGGCGAAAGGCGGCTTTCTGGCACCTGGATCTGCTCGCGGGCCGGTATCCCCGCGGTCAGCACCTGATCTGCTGCCGCAACGTCATCATGTACTTCGATTCCGAGTCCCAGGCGGCCATTCTGGAGAGGCTGCACCAGGCGCTCGTGCCCGGTGGGTTCCTCGTGCTGGGCCGCGCCGAGAGCCTGGTAGGGGCTTCGGCGACCCTCTACGACACGGTTTCCGTCCCGCTGCGCGTGTACAGGCGGCGCCCGTGACCGGCCCGCCCGGAGTTCTGGTCGTGGACGACAGCGTGATGATGCGCTCCTTCGTGCGCGACGTCGTCGAGCGGTCACAGGAATTCTCCGTGGTCGGAGAGGCGGCGACCGGGTACGAGGCGATCCGGCAGGTGCACGAGACCGACCCCGCGATCGTAGCGCTCGACCTGCGCATGCCCGACCTCGACGGCCTCGACGCGCTGGGGTACATCATGAGCGAGGCCCCGCGGCCGGTCGTCGTCGTGTCCGCGCTGGATGCGCGCGGGGAGGAGGTGCTGAGGGCGCTCGACTACGGCGCCGCCGAGATCGTCGCGAAGCCGGCTACCCTGGAGGACGAGGCGCCGTTCGCGGAACGCCTCCTGAGGGCGCTTCGCGCGGCCGCCATGGCCCGGATCACGAACCTGCGGTTTCGCCCGCCGGTGCCGCCTCGCCGACGCCGCCGGGCGTCGCGCACCGAATCGGCGCCGGCGCCGGCGGTGGTGGGCATCGTGGCCTCCACCGGGGGGCCGCGCGCGCTCATGGAGCTGGTGCCCGGTCTGTCACCCACCCTGCCCGCCGCGGTGCTCATCGCGCAGCACATGCCGCCGCGCTTCACGGCGTCGCTGGCGGAGCGCCTGGACGGCGTCGCGCGGCTTCCCGTGCGCGAGGCGGCGCACGGCGAGCCGGTGGCGGCCGGCTGCGCCTACCTGGCACCGGGTGGGACCCACCTGGAGATCGGCCGCGACGGGGAACACTGGATCCAGCGGCTCGTGGACAGCCCGCCCGTGCACGGCGTGCGGCCCTCGGGGGACATCCTGCTGGCGTCGCTGGCGCGTCACGCCGGGCCTCGCGCCGTGGGCGCCGTGCTGACGGGGATGGGGCGGGACGGCGCGGAGGGGCTGCGAGCAATCCGCGAGGTGGGCGGCGGCACGCTGGCGCAGGATCGCGATACGTCCGTGATCTTCGGCATGCCGGCGGCGGCGGCGCCGTACGCGGCTCGCGTCGCTCCACTGCACGGGATGGCCGACGCTCTTGCCGAGGCCGTGGCGGAGCGGCCGCGGCCGCGCGCTCGGAGCCGCCGAGGGCGCCGGTGACGCGCTACCTGCTCGTCGTGGCCGGAGGGGAGACCTGGGCCATTCCGTCGGACGCCGTGACCGAGGCCGTGGACGAGCCCGTGGTGGACGCCATGCCCGGCATGCCGGAGCGCGTCCGCGGCGTGATCGAGCATCGAGAATCGTGGCTCCCGGTCATCGACCTCGGGCGGGCGCTGGAGCTGAAGGCGATCCCTGGGCCGGGGGTGGCGCTGATACTGGACCGGGGGTCGACCGTGTACGCGTTGCTGGTCGAGACCGTGCGCGGCGTCGCGGAGCGAGAGGATGAGGAAGACGTCGAGGCGTGGACCGAGGACGGCCGCGTGGTGACGCGCCTGGACCTCGAACGCCTGTTCGCCGCGCCGGTGCGCGAGGGCGGCCAGGCGCCGGTGCCCGGCGTCGATGGCGCCGCCGACGCGCTGTCGCTGGTCCGCTTCCGGATAGGAGCGCACCAGTTCGCGTTCGAGTCCGACGACGTCGACAGGATCTGGCCGTACGATGATCCGCAGCCGGTCCCCGGACTGCCGTCCTACGTGCTGGGCATGCTGCCGCTGCGGGGGTTCGCCATGCCGGTTCTGGACCTGGGGCCGCACCTGGGCCTGGAACCCGAGCGCGGGCCGGACCGCCGCGTCCTGATACTGGGGGAGGAGGACCAGCGGGTGGGCTGGGTTGTTGACGAGGTCGTCGCGGTGGAGGCCATCCAGCGGAGTCGCTGGGCGCCCCTGCCAGCGCTCTTCAGCGGCCGGAGCGCGGCGCTCGTGTCGGGCGTGGTGAGCGACGGCGGAGCGGCGCCCCTCCTGGTGCTGCGCGCCAGCGCCCTGCTCGAGCCCCACCAGCGCGGCGTTCTGCAGGGAGAGACGGGGACACGCTGAGTCGAATAAGAGTGTTCCTGTCGCCCCGCGCCCGGAGCCTGAGCCGGATCGCGCTGAGCTGCGCTGCCATGTGCGCGCTGAGCACCACGGTGGCAGCGCCGGCGCTGGCCCAGCGCCCGGTCCCCGCGGTGGAGATGCGCGGACACGGAGTGGCGGACGAGCTCCTCCGCTTTCTGGAGGATGCCGCGCGCGACATGGCGCCATTCCCGAGCCTGCCGATCGACTCGCCGCTGGTGGTGGACCGCGCGCCCGTTACCGTGGAGGTAGCGGGGTCGGAGGACGAGCTGACCCGGCTGTCGGGCGGCGGACTGCCCGAGTGGGGGGCGGGGTTCGCGTTTCCCGCGACGCGCACGGTCGTGCTGCCGGCGTTCGGCCGCCGCAATCGAGACCCGCAGGCCCTGCTCCGGACCCTCCGCCACGAGCTCGCCCACATCGCGCTGCGCGACGCCGTCGCGCCCGCACGGGTGCCGCGCTGGTTCGACGAGGGGTACGCGCGCTGGGTAGCCGGCGAGTGGAGCACCGGCGCGGAATGGCGGCTCAGGCTTGCCTTCGCGCTGAACCGGACGCCGCCGTTGGACTCCATCTCGTTCGCCTGGCCCGCGCGCTCGGTGGAGGCGGAGGTGGCATACCTGCTGTCCGTAAGCGCGGTCGGCTACCTGCTGGAGCAGGGCGGGGAGGAGGGCCTGACCCGCTTTCTGCGCCGCTGGCGCGACATGGGGTCGCTGGACGCGGCTCTGCGCGCCACCTACGGCCGCACCCTCGGCCAGCTCGAGCACGACTGGCAGCGCTCCGTCAAGGCACGCTACGGTTGGGCCACCGCGCTGTCCCACGCCACCGTGTTCTGGGCCTTTGCGGCACTCATCCTGATCGCCATGTACGGGCTGCGGCGGCGTCGCACTGCGGAGCGGCGGGAGGCGCTGGTGGAGCCGCCCGACCGTCCGGCCTACTGGCTGGGGGAGGAGATCCGCCCGGGACCGGATGGCGGCACGCACCCGGAGGACGACGCGCCCGCTTCTCGCCCGGAAACGCCTCCGGACCGTTGACCGGCCGGTGGGCGCGGTTAGATTTCCGCCGCCATGGCAAGAAAATCGAATCGATCCAGAGCGGACTCGCTCAGCTTTTCCCGAGTGAACTGGGTACTAATGGGGGCGGGAGTTCTCGCCATCGTGCTGGGGTACGTCCTGCTCAACGGCGGCTCGACCGTCGCGGCGCCACTGCTGCTGGTTCTGGGCTACGTGGTCCTACTTCCGCTCGCGCTGATTCGCTGACCCGGAGCGCTTTCATGAAGACGGCACGTCTTGTGGCCTGCGCGCTGTGCCTTGCGGCCTGTTCGATGGTCGCCGGAACGCTCGCTGCTCAGGAACCGACGCAGGTACTGGTGCGAGTGGTCGCGAACGACGCGAAGATCATCGGTACGGGCGTGGGGGGCGCGTCGATCTCGATACGGGATGCCGAAACCGGGGCGCTTCTGGCCGAGGGAGTCCAACAAGGGTCTACCGGCAACACGGCGAAGATAATGGGCCCGCGGGGACGCGGGGAGTCAGTCTTCGACACCGAAGGCGCGGCCGGATTCCTGGCCGAGCTCAGCCTCGCCCGCCCCACGCTCGTCGAGATCCGCGGTACCGGTCCGCTGGGCGCCGAAACGCAGCATACGACGACCAAGACGCTGCTGGTCGTCCCTGGGCGGCACGTGGTCGGGGAGGGCGTGATACTGGTGCTCAACGGCTTCACCGTGGAGCTGCAGGAACCCACGCAGGATTCGGTGCAGGTAGGCGTCCCCTTCCACGTGCGCGCCAGCGTCACCATGCTCTGCGGCTGCCCCACCGAGCCGGGCGGCACCTGGGATTCCGATGGCTACGAGATCAGCGCTCGCCTGGTTCGAGGCTCGGATGTAATCGGGGAATGGCCGCTGAGCTTCAGCGGGGAGAGAAGCCTTTATGCGGCCGAGATCTCCGCGCAGGAGGCTGGCGATTTCGAGCTGCAGGTGATCGCCACCGACGCCCGCACCGCCAACTTCGGAATGACCACGCGCCGGATTTCCGTGCGGCGCTGATCAAGGCGACGAGAACAGCGACCGTCCCAGGGCCTCGAGCTGCTCCTTGGTACGGCCCTCGAACGTGTGATCGCAGGTGCCGTCGTAGGCCGCGCACAGTCGTGCGCACGCCGGACCGGTGATGACCTCATCCGCCATCTCGAAGAGCACGTTGTCTTCCTTGAGGATGTGGTTGCGGATCAGCTCGACGTATCCTCGACCAGCCTGAAGCAGACGCCGCCGATCGTTCGAGTCGCCGGCGCGGGCGCCAGGCATGGCGCTGGCCATGTCGGACACGCGCTCGCGGCCGAGTCGGTGTTCGTGCAACATCACGGCGATCGGCCCCTGCTCTCTGGGCATCCCCTGCTCGACTAGCGCGGTGAAGAGGTGATCTTCCTCTTTCCCGTGATGACACGCGTCGGCGAAGAGTCGCATGAAGTCGATGCACTCGCCGATCCGGTCGTAGTCCAGGCGGTCGGCGGGGTCGTCCAGGAGCGAGGAGAGGACGTCCGCCACGGCCAGGATCCACTGATGCTCGTCGCGCAGTACCTGGGTCGGGTGTTTCTCCATCACGCGCTCATCCTTCCGGGCGGAGGTCGGCGGCGCGTTCCGACGCGCGCCGCGTGTAGATGGATCGATAGCCTTGGTCGCTCTCCTCGAAACAGGCGGTGCACCCGCCTTCGGCGGCGTCCAGGCGAACGGGGTCGGCGGCCACCTCGAAGCCCAACTCGAGGTAGAGCTGGACCATCTCCCTGGCTCGTTCTGCGTCGGCCACGAAGCGGTGCTCCCATCCCGCCCGAAGCCGCTCCGGATCGGGCTGCACCCCCGCCAGCCAGGAGTCGCTGCCGGTCGCGGCATCGGACGACCGGCGGGAGTGAGGCGCCCCGAGGACGGGCAGGGATCGACGCTCGCTTCTGTTCATGAGCGGGTGGTGGCTTCGGACGATTCCAGCCGGGCAACCCGGAGGTGGGCCAGGTAGGCGGCGCCCAGAGCCGACGTGAATTGGACCAGGTCTCCGTGCGGGACGTTCACCTCCGAGTCCAGCTCGGCGCGGATCACGTCGGCCATGCGTTGGAAGCGGAGGATGCCTCCGATGAGCGTGTACTCCGGTTCCATCCTCACCCGCTTCATGAGCTGTACCGACCGACCCACGAGCGAGACGACCGCGCCGTGCATGATGTCGGCGGGGGCGGCGCCCTGTGAGAGCTGGTTGATCACTTCCGACTCGGCGAAGACGGCGCACACGCCCGAGATCGGTACGGGGGTCTTCGAGGTGGAGACCAGGGGGCCGATCTCCTCCGTCTCGAAACCCATGTAACGGGCCGTCTTTTCCAGGAAAGCCCCGGTCCCGGCGGCGCACTTGTCGTTGAGCCTGAACGACTTGACCTTGCCGTCGGTCCCGACGCGCGTCGCCTTCATCGTCTGACCGCCCACGTCCAGCACGGTCGCGGTGCCCGGGTACAGGAGCGTGGCGCCGCGGGCGGCCGCGGTGAGGTCGGTCACGTGGGTGTCGGCCTCCGCCATCTGGTGCCTGCCGAAGCCCGTGGTCACCGTGTAGCCCACCTCGTGCCGCGCGAGTCCCGCGGCACCCAGCGCCTCGTCCAGGGCCTCGCGCCCCACCTCGCCGAGTCGGAAGCCGGTGGGACGCATGGCCTTGCCCACGATGCGGTAGTCCGCGTCCAGGACGACCGCCTTGGTATAGGTCGAGCCCAGGTCGACTCCAGCCGTGTATCTCATGACGCCGCCGCCTCCGCTTCCGTGGGTTGTCGGCTGGCCAGGATGCGATCCAGGGCGAACAGGCCTGCGCCTAGCGCGCCCATGTAGTGCGACTCGTCGCTGACGTTGAGGGAGAGTCCGAGACGCTGCTCCAGGGTCTCCACCATGGCGCTGTTCCGGGCGACACCTCCGGTGAACGTGACCTCATCCTCGACGCCAACCCTGCGCAGGAGACCCGCCGAGCGCGCGGCGATCGATTGGTGCACGCCGAGAAGAATGTCCTGGATCTTCTTGCCTTTCCCGAGCCAGGACAGCACCTCCGACTCCGCGAAGACGGTGCACGTCGTGCTGATCTTTACGGGCCGCTCGCCTCTGAGGGCGGTGGGCCCGAGCTCGTCGAGCGGAATCTCCAGCGCGCTCGAGGCGGCTCCCAGAAAGCGTCCCGTGCCGGCGGCGCACTTGTCGTTCATGCAGAAGTCGAGGATCTCGCCATCTTCGGCGACCCGTATCGCCTTCGTGTCCTGTCCGCCCATGTCCACGACCGTGCGGGTCCGGGGAAACATGTGTACGGCTCCGCGACCGTGGCAGCTTATCTCCGTCACCTGGGCGTTTCCGAAGGTCACCTTGTAGCGCCCGTATCCGGTGCCGATCACGTACTCCACCTCGCGTTCCTCGAGTCCACCCTTTGCCAGAGCCTCCTCGAACGCGGTCTGCGCCGCCTGGATGACGTTGGCGCCCGTCTCGGTCAGCGCCCGCGCCACGATGACGCCGGTCTCATCGACGATGACCGCCTTGGTCTGCGTGGACCCCACGTCCACTCCGGCTGCGTATGCCATGCGGGCTCCCCTAGTGTGCCGTAACGGAAGTTGGGTGTGTACCGAAGCGCGCGAAGCGCCCGCGAAGCAAGGCGGCGCGACGAAGCGTAGCCATAGCTACGGTGAGGAGCGGCAACGATGCGCTCGCGGGATGCAGCGCGCGCTGAATGCCACCGACACTTCTGTTACGGCACACTACTGGGCGGTGGTGGTGGCGGCCTTGATGCGGCGGGACGCGAGACCCTCGAAGAACGCGTCGATCCGGTTCTTCAGCTGAGCCTCGGAGACCACGCGACGATCCATCATGTCGGACTCGATGAAGAGGGAAGGGACGTCGCCGCGTGACATGACCTCGCGGCGGTTGTCCGCCAGGCCCGTCGAGACCGTCCGGCAGCTCTTGATGGGGTGGTAGACCACGCCGTCGGCCTGATAGCTGTCGAACATCTCGAGCAGCGGCTCGGTCTGGAAGAACATGCTGTCCATGGCGGCCCGGGTCCCCAGAAGAAGCCCCTCGGCCAGGCTCTCCACGGGCCGATCGACGTCGTACTGATACCCCTCGTTCGCGCCGCCGGAGGCGAACCACAGGTAGGTCGAATTTACGAACGTGCCGCCCCATTCGCTGAACAGCTCGCCGAAGCGGCGGAAGATCGGATAGCACGGCACGCCGACGAACAGGAGTCGGTAGAGCTCCTCGGTGAGCGTGCCGATGCCGTTGTCACTCTTGAACTCCATCTCCTCGACGAGGTCGTCGAAATACGCGGCCCCGTCGGCGGTCCCACGAAGGCAGTTCGATACTCCGAGATAGATCGTTCCGTCCGTGAGCGCGTTGAACAGGGAAGGCGTCGACTTGTTCAGCTCCAGCACCCGTTGCCACCCCCGAGCCATGGTGTTGGCGTGCCCGAGGGTCTCGCGGAGCCGGTCGATATCGAACGCCTTTCCGCTCACCTTCTCGAGGACCGGGATGAGTTCCCGGAGTTGGCCGAGGACGTAACCCAGATCGTTCTCGAAGTCCGGGTCTCCTCGCCCGGGGCGTAGGCCCGCCGCCCGGCTGCCGGGGACGTCGATCGTGACGATGGGGCAGTCGTACATCCGCTCCCAGATCTCGGCCCACTTGATGTACGTGTTGCACGCGTTGGTGTAGACCGCGATTCCGGGCGGCGGGATGCGGCCCATCGGCAGGCGCCCCCCTCGGAGTTGCGTGGCGACGTCGGCTTTCACGTAACCGCAGATATCGGGCGAGTAGCCGTAGTCCTCCGCTTCGTTCAGGTACTCGTGCGCTTCGTGGCGGACCGCGGTCTGCAGGGAGTTGATCTCGGGAAAGACCACGGGCAGATCGAAACAGCGAAGCAGTTCGACCAGACTCCCCATCACGAACACGTACGCTCCGCCCCGTCCTTCCTCGGCCGCCTGGCCGAGTTCCGTGAACCATTCCTTGAAGAGACGGGCACCGTCCGCGTTGCCTCGGCCCACCAGGCTGGTCGTCGCTTGTGACATCTCCCGCTCCTCAGTCGAACATCAGGTTCTCGACGAACGTCTCCAGCTGGATCTCCAGGTGGTCGAAGCTCGTCATGTTCTCCTCGAATTCGCTCACGAAGTACGGGACCCGGGCCTCGTCCAGGCTCCGCGTATAGGCGACCTGCTCCTCGAGTCCGGGCTCGCACATCTTGGCCGCCGTCACGATGGCCGCTTCTGCCCCGGCGGCGCGGATGCGCTCCAGGAGCATGTCCTCCTTCTTCTTCCGGTCGTCGTGCTGCACCGGCGAGTACGAGGAGTCCTCGATGTACGCCTCGGCCATGTTCGCCAGCAGGTCGCCGGTGGTCGGGATATCGCTGAGGATCCAGCGCATGCCGATCAGCAGATCATCGTCCACCACGTAGCACGAGCGCGCCACCGCGCGGATGAGGTCGAGCGGCGGCTGCTCGCAGAAGCCGCCCTCGTAGACGACGCGAATGCGGTCGGGTCGAGGCGCATCCCGCGCCCGGATCAGCGGCAGCGCCGTCTCGAGTACGGCGTTGTGGTCCTCGCGCCTCATCACGCCGCCCAGCGCCATGAGCGCGTACGCTTCGTCCGCGGAGATCTGCCAGGGGGTGTCTCGCTTGACGGCGTACAGATCCCTCAGCAGCGCACGATTCCGGTTGTAGACGCCGATCGAGGAACGCAGCGCTTCATCAGACACCGCGGTGCCGGTGGCCTCCTCCACCACGCGCTGCAGGCGCGCGTACTCGCCGCGCAGGTACGTGACCGTGTGGGCCGAGGCCGTGTTCTGCGGCAGGTACAGGATCTGGCACGGGTAGTCGAAGTTGCGACCGAAGATGCCGGCCATGTTGCGGGCGGCGTCGCAGATCGGATGGGTGACGAACAGGTCGAGCTCCACGCGTCCCGTGAGGGCGATCTCCAGAGAGGTCTTGAGGATCGAGCAGAGGTACGACCCGAAGCGGGAGTCGGATTGGAGTGGCTCGACCGGCGCCCCGCGCATGCGGAAGGGAAGGGCGCCGGCGGCGTGGGCGATCTCTTCCGGGAAGTAGACCTGGAAGTGTCCAACGACCTTGCCTCCAGCCTCTCGCCAACGGCTCACGGTGGGGAAGGAGTCGTCTTCGAGCAGCTCACGCGCGCTCCACAGCAGCTCCTCCAGCGACTCGGTGGAAAGCTCCGGGACGATCGGTTCGGAGGTCATGAATGGGTCCAGTGAGGTTGGCGTTTCTCCATGAACGACAGCAGGCCTTCGGCGGCGTCAGTCGTGCGCATCAGGTCCTCGAGGTAGATCCGGGACGCTTCGGTCATCGTTCTGTCGACCGCCTCCGCGCCGGCCCTCAGCGCTTCCTTCGCGCTGCGGAGCGCTGCGGCGCTGTGCGCAGAAATGGCATGGGCCAGGCGCATCGCCGCGTCGTGCAGCGAATCCACCTCCACCACGTGCGTCACCAGCCCTACCGCCACGGCGGAACGCGCGTCGATCGGTCTCCCCGTGAAGACCAGCTCGGCCGCGACGCCGGGCGGGACCATGCGCGGGAGCTGAACGCACGCCGCGGGAGGGATCACGCCCAGGCTGATCTCCGGCACGCCGAACGAGGCGTTGTCCGCGGCGATGACCAAGTCGGCGGCGAGCGCCAACTCCAGCGCGCCGCCCAGGCACCGCCCCTGCACCGCGCAAATCGTCGGCACGGGGAAGTCTCGCACGGCCCCGATCGTCTGCATGAACTCAGGGATCATCCGCTCGACGGTCCCGGGGAGATGCTCCTCGACGGATGCCCCCGAGGAGAAGTGCTTTCCCTCGGCCCGCAGCAGCAGGACCCGGAGCGTGCCATCCGCGGACAGCTCGGTCAGGGCGCGGCGCAGGTCCGAGAGGAGAGCCCGCGTCAGGATGTTGAGCGGGGGATCGCTCAGGACGACGTGGGCGATCCCTTCGTGGGTCTTCACGTCGATCGGCATTATTCGTCTACTCCCCGCCGCTCTCGGCGCGCCGTCATATGTACTGGCCGCTGTCTACGCGCAGGACTTCGCCCGTGACGCTCCGGGCGCGCTCGGAGCACAGGAAGACCACCGCGTCGGCGACGTCCCGGGGGCTCGCGAGTCGGTCCAGCGCGGCGTCGTCGAGCGCCCGGGTTACGAAGCTCTCCGGGAGTCGACGCGTCATTTCGGTCATGACCATGCCCGGGGCGACCACGTTCGCCGTGACTCCGAACCCTCCCAACTCGCGGGCCGATGACTTGATGAGCCCGATGAGCCCCGCCTTCGAGGCCGCGTAGTTCGCCTGTCCCGCCTTCCCTCGGAGCCCGTTGATGGAGGCCACGGCCACGATGCGTCCCCACCGCCGCTCCCGTAGCCGCGGGACGGCGGCGCGAACCATCGTGAAGCAGCCCTTGAGGTTGACGTCCACGACGTCGTCCCACGCCCGCTCCGACATCTTCCACACCACGGCGTCGCTGGTGATGCCAGCGTTGCACACGAGGACGTGGAGCTCTCCGAGCTGTTCGACGGCTTGCTCCACGGCGCGCGTCGCTTCCTCGACGTTCCGCACGTCGCACCGAACGGCGAGCGCGGAGCGACCTTCGGCGCGTATCTCCCCAGCGACCCTCTCGATCCCTTCCTCATCGAGGTCGACGAGGCACAGATCGCACCCCTCGAGGGCGAAGGCGCGCGCGATCTCCGCGCCGATCCCGCGGGCGGCTCCGGTGACCAGCGCCACCTTGCCTTCGAGGCCCATGTCCATGCGCGCCGTCTCCCTTACCCGCCGATCAGCCGTCGAACTGCGGCGAGATAGCCCGGATGAGCTCATCGTCCCACGGATGCCCCCGGGCTAGACGCTGCCGAAGTTCGATGAAGTCGACCTCTCGGCGGCCCTTGGGTCCCTCGTTGAACGCGCGGAAGCCGGCCTTCCCTTCGGTCATCATGTTCAGACCCAACCACTCGCGATTGGTGATCGCGTTCAAATCCCAGTGCTTCTGCTTGTGCTTGCGCAGGCTGTTGACCGTCTTCGACGTGCAGTCCGGCATCAGCATCAGGACCTTCGTGCACAGCGCCTCCACGGCCCGGTCCAGAAGGCTATGGTCGGTTGCGGCGTCGGCCATGATCGCCTTGGCGGCGACCAGCTCGTCTCCGGTCCTGAAATCACCGAAGTCGAGGGCTCCGAACGGCCCCAGGAAGCGGTCCGTCACGACGAGGGGGTTGGGAATCCAGTCGTCGCCGAGCTTGAGGACCGGGACGACCTCGTTGATCAAGCCGTAGAAGAGCGCCTTGTGTGCGCTCCACATTTCGCACAAAACGCCGCTTTCCATCGCCCTCGAGAAGCCCACGTAGAGCGGCAGGAAGTCGGTCGATCCTCCGTCGGGTGCGGAACCGTGTTTCGGGCCGGCCTGGCCGAAACGGGCGGTGTCGGCGGCGATGGTGAAATCGCACGCCATGCCGATCTCCTGACCGCCGGCGACCCGCATGCCGTTCACCCTGTTCACCACGGGCTTGTCGCACCGGAGAATGCCGTCGATCATGTCGTTGAACAGGCGCATGTACTGCTTGTATTCCTGCGGGTTGCCGGCGTAATACTCGGCGTACTCCTTGGTATTGCCCCCCGTGCAGAACGCCTTGTCCCCCACCGCGGTAAAGACCACGGCGACCACGCTCCGATCCATCGAGGCCTGCCGGAAGGCGAGGATCAGCTCCTTCACCGCTGCGGTCGTGTAGCTGTTGTATTGAGCCGCGTTGTCGAGGCTTATCCAGGCGTTGTGCAGGCCCTCGACCGGGGCGCCCGAGGGGTCGAGCGCCGGGCGGAGCTCGTACAGGATCTCCGAGAACTCTCGCTCGGGAACCAGCGTGTGACTCTTCAACTGCTGCATGCTCTCTCCTTGAGTCGGCATCAGCCGGCTCCGTCCGGTGTGAGGATCGCGCGGCGGCCGATCTCGTGATCCGCCACCTTGCGGATCACCGATGGCCCGTCGGCCAGCGGAAAGGTCTGGATGAAGGGGCGCAGCGCGATCTTCCCGCTGGTCACCAGCTCCAGCGCCGCGGGATACAATTCGGGCTTGCAGCCCCACGTGCCCTGCGCGGTCGCGTCGAACGCCATGAGATTGCTCAGGCGGACGTTCACCTTCTCCAGAGTGAAGCCCACGAGCATGAGCGTCGCCGCGTGGTTCAACAGCCCGAACGCGGTCTCCTGGCCGGCGGGATGCCCGGAGCACTCGAAGATCTTCCAGCCGTGCGCCGGACAGCCCCACCTGCTCGCGGCATCGCGGACCTGACTCCGGAGCTCCTTGAACGCCGCCTGGCTGGAGTCGACGCAGAGCGACGCTCCAAAGGAGGCGATGCGCTCGAGACGGACGGGTTCGACGTCGATGGCGACGACACGCGCGCCGAGCGCGGCGGCGATCTGCACGCAGTGCGCGCCGACGCCTCCCACGCCCACCACGATCGCCATGTCCCCTGGCCGAAGACCGCTCCGCACCACCGCCTGATAGGGGGTAGTCACGGCGTCCGCGACGACGGACAGCTCGGCGAGCTCCAGCTCTCCCCTGTCGTCCACCGTGCAGATGCCGCGGCCGGGCACCTTGATGTAGTCGGCGAAGCCGCCGTCCATGTCGTTGCCCGGCATCAGTTGGGACAGGCACACGTTGCCGCGTCCGGACAGGCAGAGGTCGCACGCGCCGCAAGGGATCACCGAAGGCACGATGACCTCGCGATCGAGCAGGTGGGTGAAGTCGCTTCCGGCGTCGACCACCACTCCGGAGATCTCGTGGCCGAGCGTGATGGGGAGGGGGTGCCGGGTGGGTACTCCGTCCCTCCAGAAGCCGATGTCGGTGTGACAGACGCCGCACCCGGCGACGCGCACGATGACCTCGTCGGCGCCCGCCGTGGGCTGCTCGACATCCAAGACTTCCAGCGGCGCCGAAGGCGCCAGCAATCGTACCGCCCTCATGTCACTCCACCAGCCCCCCTATGAGCAGATCCGCGAACTGATCGCCCAACTCGGTGCCGTCGATTCCGCCTGCGGGGTCGTACCAGCGCGCGATCCAGTTGATGGCCCCCAGGATCGCGAACACCGCGATCTTCGGATCCACGTCCCGGAACTCACCGTTCTCGACACCTCCGGCCACCAGTTCGCGTAGAACGCGCTCGAAGCGATCCCTGCCCGCGATGATTTCGGCGCGGCGCTCGGGGGAGAGGGCGGAGACCTCGAAGGCGAGAGGGGATCCCTCGAGCTTCTCCGTCATGACGCGCACGTGCTCGCGAATGAGGTGCGCGAGTTGTGCACCGTGCGAGGTGCAGCACGACGCCGACTCTTCGATCATCCGATCCAGCTCCGCCAACGACTCCTTGTGACAGGCGTAGAGGATGGAGTCCTTGTCCGGGAAGTAGTGGTAGAGCGCGGCCTTCCGAACGCCCAGGCGCTCGGCGATATGGTCGAGGGTGGTGGCGTGATAGCCCCGATCACGGACGGTCGCGAGGGCGGCGTGGAGAATCTCCGCGCGCCTCCGCTTCCGCTTCTCGCGAACGTGCGGTGAGACGGTCAACGTGGCTTGTCGAGACACAGGCCCTATCCTGTTTTGAACTCTTAGTAGATTTTTTACCTTCGGGTAGGATTTGTCAAGGGAGCGTCGGAGATTCGCGCTGCGGTGCGGGATGAGCAGTGGGCCATTCTCTCGAATCTGAGCCGTGACTGAGGGGTCTTCCCCCACATCGCTCTCAAGCAGAGCCCGACAGACCGTCGACTCGCCTTCATTTAGACTAAGCGCAGTTCCGAAGCTTACCCAGGGCCTGCAACTAATCGAAGATGGAGACCGTAGCCAAAGGACCCGACGCCGAGCCCAAGGAGGCGTTCCCGCATGGCCAACGTCAGATCCGGCGGGCTGCTGTCATCAGCACGGGCTGGGGTGAGGCGCACCGAGAGCACGTCCGGGGCACCAGGAAGCCCGCGCTCTGGTGGATTTTCGCGGGTCGGAGTTGGGTACGTCTGCCGATCAACGTCTATGTGATAGAGCACTCCGACGGACTGATCCTGTTCGACGCCGGCCAGGACAGGGCCGTCGTCACGGATCCCGACTACTGGCCCGATCGCGTCACCGCCTTCTTCATGCGGCACATCTTCCGGCTCCGACTCGGACCGGAGGACACGCTCACGGAGCGACTCGCA
This sequence comes from Gemmatimonadota bacterium, assembly GCA_039715185.1. NCBI lineage: Bacteria > Pseudomonadati > Gemmatimonadota > Gemmatimonadota bacterium. Next base: position 44,920 of record JBDLIA010000008.1, on the reverse strand, counting down.
GCCGCGGGCTACGAGGCAGGCGACGTGCGCATGGCCGTCATCTCGCACCTCCACGCCGACCACGTCGGGTGCATCCGCGAGATCCCCCAAGCGGAGCTGGTCGTGAGCGCCGAGGCCTGGCAGCACATGCTCGGACCTCACCCGGAGCGGGAGATGGTTCTCCGCCGGGACATTGATATTCCCGGCGCGAAGTGGCGTCAGATCACGCTTCCGCCGACGAACGACCCGACGCTGGCTCCGTTCACCCGGGCATACGACCTGCTGGGCGACGCCTCGATGATGCTCCTGCCGACTCCCGGACACCTGCCGGGATCGCTTTCGATGCTGGTGAGGAGCGGCGGGAGACCACCGCTTCTGCTTGTGGGAGACCTCTGCTACTCCGTCGACATGCTGATGGAAGGCCGCCTCCCGGGCACGGGAGACCGGGAGACGCTTCTCGAAAGCTACAGTCGGGTGCGGGCACTGCGTGAGCGCATGCCCGACCTCGTGATCCTGCCCAGCCACGACCCTGAAGCCGCCGCCGCACTTCGCACCGCGTACCCCGATCCAGGCCGTTACTAGCGTGAGTGTGCCGGCGCAGAAAGTCCCGTGTGCACGGGGTTGGGCCCCGAGGCTACTGGTCCTCCGTGACTTTCCGTCCCTTCTGTCCCCTCGTCCTGTGGATTAGACTTGGTGGCGGCAGGGAAGGGGGTGTGCCGCCGGGACAGCCTACGTGTGGGCCCTAAAGGTGCCCTTACCCCCAAGGATCGATCACTCGAAAGGGTCGTAACTCGTTACAGGGCGCTTAGCTCAGTTGGTCCAGAGCGCCTGCCTTACAAGCAGGAGGTCACTGGTTCGAATCCAGTAGCGCCCATCGCGGAAAAGAAGCCCTCGCAGTTGGTTACGGTTGCGAGGGCTCTTTCGTCATTCGACAGTGAACGGGCGCGGTGTCAGCCGCTGGTGGGGAGCTGCCTGCGAGCCCGCCTCGGTTCACGTCCTGGGCCGAGCGTCCGCCACACCGTGGCGCAGGAACAGCACCGGTACCACCACCATGTTGAGCGCCAGCGAGGTCAGCAGGCCGCCGAGCACCACCACGGCCATCGGGCTCTGGATCTCGTTGCCGGGTTCGCCTCCCGCGAGGGCCAGGGGCAGCAGAGCCAGCCCCGCGGTCAAGGCGGTCATGAAGACCGGGTTGAGGCGCTCCATGGAGCCCCGCCACACGGCCTCCCGGAGCGATTCTCCCTCGCCCAGCAGGTGGTTGTAGTGGGATACCATCAGGATGCCGTTCCGGACCGCGATCCCGAAAAGCGTTATGAAGCCCACGAGCGTGGCGACGTTCAGCACTCCACCCGTGACGAGCACCGCGAACACGCCCCCCACGAGGGCCAGGGGCAGGTTGACCATCACGAGTAGGGCCTGCCGGATCGACCGGAACTCCATGTAGAGCAGCAGGACGATGGCGGCGAGCGAGAGCAGCGAGAGGAGCGTGATCCGCCGGGTCGCCTGCTCCGCCGACTCGAACTGTCCCCCGTACTCCACGTAGTAGCCCGGTGGGAGCCGGACCTCTCGGCCGACGCGGCCGCGGATGTCCTCGACGACGCTGCCCACGTCCCGTCCGGCTACGTTCGCCTGGACGACGATCTTACGCTGCACGTTCTCCCGCGAAATCATGTTCGGCCCGACGTCCCGGCGCACGTCGGCGAGGGAGGACAGGGGGACCTGTGCGCCCGTTGGAACGCTGACGCGTGCGGCCCGGACGGCCTCCAAGCTGCCCCGGTGCCGTTCCGCGAAGCGGACCACGAGATCGAAGCTCCGCTGCTCCTCCAGAACCTGCGATACCGCCTCTCCGGCGAACGCGACATCTATGGCCAGAGCGAGGTGCTGGGGGGTTACGCCGTGACGCGCCATGGCCGCGCGGTCCATCGTCACCCGCACCTGCGGTACGTCGGCCTGCTGCTCCACCGCGACGTCCGCCGTGCCGGGCACATCCACCATCGCCGCCTCGACCTCGGCTGCCAGCGCGCGCAGCTCCCGCAGCTCCGGCCCGAACACCTTGACGGCGATGCTCGCGCGAGTCCCCGAGAGCATGTGATCGATGCGATGGCCGATCGGCTGCCCGATGGTGATCTGCGTGCCGGGCACGGCACCCAGATTCCGGCGTAGCTCCTCGGCCACCTCCTCGTAAACATGGCCCTCGAGGTCCAGCCGCACGTCGATTTCCGCGGCGTTGGCACCCTGCGCGTGCTCGTCCAACTCGGCGCGGCCGGTGCGGCGGGCCGTTTCGACCACCGCCGGGTGTGCCAGCAGGATCTCCTCGACGCGCCGGCCGAGCGCGTCAGACTCGTCGAGGGACGTCCCTGGAAGCGTTATGGCACTGATGACCAGGGTGCCCTCCTGGAACTCCGGGAGGAACGACCGCCCCAGCACCGGCACGACGGCGACCGCGGCCAGCACCAGCAGTCCGGACCCCGCCATTACAGACACCGGCCGCCGAAGCGCCACATCCAGCGTCCGGGCGTAGCCCGCCTTGAGCGTGCGCACGACCCAGCTGTCGCGGCTCGCCTCGGTGGCTGCGGAGCGAGGCAGCAGGTAAGCGCTGAGCGCTGCCGTAACGGTCAACGCTACCGCTAGCGAGGCCATGATGGAGACGATGTAGGCCACCCCCAGAGGCTGGAGCATCCGGCCCTCGACGCCGCTGAGAAAGAAGAGCGGCACGAAGACGATGCCGATGATGAAAGTCGCTGTGACGATGCTGTCGCGGATCTCCCGCGCCGCCAGGAACACGACCGAGAGCGGGGGTTTCTGCTCGGCCTGGGGCAGGAGCGAGTTTTCGCGGAGCCTGCGGAAGGAGTTCTCCACGAAGATCACCGCGTCGTCCACCAGAGCGCCGATCGCGATGGCCATCCCCCCGAGGGTCATCGTGTTGATGGTGATCCCGAGGAGTTTCAGGGCGAACACCGCCGTGACCAGCGAGAGCGGGATCGCCAGGACGGATATGAAGGTCGTACGGAAGCTCCACAGGAAAAGGAACAGGATCACGACCACCAGAATCGCCCCGTCCCTCAGCGCCTCGAGCACGTTGTCGATGGCCGTCTCGATGAAGCTCGACTGTCGGAAGATCCCGCGGTTGATCGAGATGCCCACCGGCAGGCTCTCCTCGATGTCGGCGAGCGTCCGGTCGATACGCTCGGTCAACTCCAGCGTGTTCGTATCGGGCTGCTTCTGTATGGACAGGATTACGGCGGAAGAGGCGTTCGCCGAGCCACGGCCGATCGGCACTCCCGCTCCCACGCGTACGTCCGCGACATCCCGGATCAGCACAGGAGTCCCGCCACGCTCGGCGACGACCGTGGCGCCGATGTCCCCGATCGTCTGGACCCGGCCGGTTGCGCGGATCAGGTACTCCTGCCCGCCCTCCATGAACACCCCGCCTGAGGCGTTCACGTTCGAGCCCTCCGCCGCGCCCGCGACCTCCTCGAGCGTGACGTCGTAAGCGGCGAGGCGGTCGGGGTCGACGAGGACCTGGTACTGACGCACCTCGCCGCCGAGCGGAATGACCTGGGACACTCCCGGGACCGCGAGCAGCCGGCGCCGCACCGTCCAGTCGGCGACCGTGCGCATGTCCATTTCCGATGCGCCTTCATCGCCGGTGATAGCGATGAGCATGATCTCGCCCATGATCGATGAAATCGGAGCGAGCACCGGAGGCCCGGCCTCCGTCGGCAGGGTGGCGCCCACGAGCTGCAGCTTCTCGTTGACGATCTGACGCGCCCGGTAGATGTCCGTGCCCCAGTCGAACTCCACCCACACGATGCTGATCCCCTGCGACGTGGACGAGCGGACGCGGCGTACGCCGGTGGCCCCGTTGACGGCCGTCTCGATCGGGAAGGTGACGAGCGTCTCGACCTCCTCGGGGGCCATCCCGTGGGCCTCGGTGAGCACGGCCACCGTGGGCGCAGTGAGGTCGGGGAAGACGTCGACGGGCATCCGAACTGCGGTAATGGTGCCGGCCGCGAGCAGGAGGCCCGCCGCGCCGACTACCGGAAGCCTGTTCTCGAGCGACCACCGAACCAATGAATCGAGCATGGTGGCCCCCTCAGTGCGCGTGGCCGCCGGCGAAATCGCCGCCGGACATGGATGCCAGACGCACCTGATACGCGCCGGTCGTCACGACCATCTCCCCGCTGTCGATCCCTGCCACCACCTGGGTAACTGCCCCGTCGGTGGCCCCGAGTGTGAGGACTCGGCGCTCGAAGGTCTCTCCGCCCGCCTGCACATAGGCGACGGGTGTGCCGTTGTCGTCAATGATGGCGCGATTCGGAATCACGATCCCAGTGACGGCGTCGCCGGTGGGGACGGCGGCCTGGGCGAGCTGGCCGAAGGCGATCGGCCGGCCGCCGTCCGCCAGCAGAAAGGTCACCGGGACCGTGCGCGTCTCGGGATCCAGGACGCTACCGACGGAGATCAGACGCGCCGTCTCGTGGATCGCTTCATCGCCCTCCACCGTGAAGAAGGCCGTGGCGTCAGCCGGGACCGAGGCCGCAACGGAGGCAGGGACGTGAGCGCGCAGCCACGCGTTGCGAGGGTCTACGATCGTGAAGAGCGACTCGCCCGCGGCCACCCGCCCGCCGGGTACGAAGGCCCGGCGCGCGACCACGCCCGAGATGGGCGAGGTGATGCGCAGTAGGTAGTCTCCAGCCGTCCCCGAAGCCCCCAGGGACGCGGCCTGCGCTCGCGTCACCGCCAGGTCGTGGCGCGCTTCCTCGAGCCGCTTTTCGGCGATGGCACCGGCCTCGTAGAGGCGTTCCGCTCGGGCCACTTCGCGCTCGAGCCGCTCGACGCTCGCCCTGATCTGCGCGAAGCCACCCTCCTGAGTGGTGGGCGACAACACTGCCAGGACCTGACCCGCGCGCACGGTCTGCCCTACCGACGGCGCGCTCCTGTTAGCGCCGGCCGCGGCGATTCCATCGACGGGTGCGCTCACCAGCACGAGCGCGCCGTCGGGGGCGACGATCTCCCCGGGTGCCGCGACCGTACGCCGCACCGTTTCCTCCCCGACCGCCGTGACCGCGAACGGGATCTGCCACTGCTGCTCTTTGAGGAACGCGATGCCGCCGGCGGCCTCCTCTTCCGCTCGCGGAAGCTCCCCCTCATCCGCGTACACCTTCACCTCGGACAGGACGTGGCGGCTGCGAGCCTGCGGGCTCTCCAGGGTCAGCTCGACCGTGTACGTGCCGGGCCGCTCGACGACGGGATCGAGCAGGAAGATCCCGTCTCGGGCTACATCCGCGACGGTGAACCTCTGCGCGGCGGGGCCGTCCAGAAAGCGCACGGTCAGCGCGCCCGCCCTGATCGGCTTGAAGTCCTGCATGTCGGTCAGGTGGATCGCCCAGTTCCCCGTGGGCTCCCCCGCCAGGAGATGCGGGTATTCCAGGAACAGCTCCGTCGAGTCGTTCCACTGGGTCACCACCACGCTGCCGGGCTCATCGGCTTGGGGCTCCGGCGCCACGGCGCATCCCGCTGGAGCGAGGGCGGCAAACGCGATCGCCGCTACCAGCCTGCGGGCCGCCCGCCCTCCCTGAGGGCTCGCGTTCATCATCGGTCATCTCCTCGGTCCAACGAGCCGTCGAAGCCCCCGGCGGCACGTTCAATGTCGTAGTAAGCGGTCCACAGGTCCGCGCGCAGGCTCACCTCGGCGGTCTGCGCTTCCAGCAGGGCCTCCGCCGCATCGAACAGCGCGATCAACTCCAACTCTCCCTCCGCGTACGCCGCGCGAGCGATCGCCAGCAGGTCGGCGCCCTCGTCCGGTCGAGACTCGGCGAGCAACTCGACCCGCCGCCGCAGCGATCTGTAGGCCTCCAACGCGCGCCGCATATCGTTTTCGACCTGACGACGGACCAGGGAGCGGCGCGATTGTGCTGCTTGCAGGCGCGCGTCGGCTGCCGCGACCGCGCCGCCCCTGCGGTCCCACAAAGGCAGCGGCAGTGACAGCCCTAGAAACGCGCCTCCGAATCCGTCCGACTGCGTCTTGTAGCCCACCGTGGCCGTAACGTCGGGGATGCGCTCGCGGCGGACGGCCGTCGCACCCGCGCGCGCCGACTCGAGCGCGGCGTCCGCCGCGGCGATGTCGCTTCGCCGGGCGAGGGCGTCCTCCAGTACGTGCTCGGCGGCGATCGCCGGGGGCAGGCCGTCCAGAGAGTCGGCGGGCGAGAGTTCCAGGGCTTCTGCCACGGGCGCCACGAGAAGCGCCAGCCGCCGGCGCGCAGCTGACGCCTCGAGCGTGGCCTCCGCCAGCAGCGTCTCGTATTTGGCCCGTTCGACCCGGATTCGGCGGCTGTCGTAGAGCGAGATGTCGCCCTCGGCGTACCTGACCTCTGCGCTCCGCGCACCTTCCCGGAACACCGATGTCACGCGCTCCAACACGCGTTCCACGCGCTCGGCGCGCGCGGCTTCGGTGAATGCGCGCTTCACCTCGAAAGCGAGGCGGGAACTGTCCGCAACGAACCGCGCGACCGCCGCGTCTGCTGTACCCGAGGCCGCCGCACGCCGGGCCGCCCGTGCGCCGGGCCACTCCAGTCGCTGACTCAGCATGACGTACGTCTCCGAGTAGTCTTCGGTGCCGTCGGATAGGGGCTCGTGTGTGGTCGCGACGGCAGGGTTCGGGAACGCCGCCGCCTGACGCGCAAGCGCCATGGCTTCGGCCGCCTGTGCTCGCCCGAGACTGAGCTCCAGGCTGTTGCGCGCGAAGAGGTCCAGCGCTTCGGCAAGCGTGACGCGGCGCGGCTGCTGCGATTCCGCGGGCGCGGCCAGCGCGAGCAGGGCCGTAGCGGCGAAGATGGTCGATCGCAAAGTCATGTGCACGGGCCAGACTCCCGCAGTCGGTTCGTCCCTCACCGGAGGGGCGTATGTCGTTCCTTCACGGATGTACGGAGGTGGCCGGCCGGGTGGCCGGAGAGATCAGACGGTCAGGGGCGGGGCACGGGGAGCGACGGGCGGCGGGGCACGCCCGGTGGGACGAATGGGCGCCGTGACCGCGACCGGCAGCGGGACAGACGTCGTCCGCATGAGAAAGCCGACCTCGATCGCGTCGAAAACGACCAGGGGGCCGCTCGATACCACCCGCTCATCCTGCTCGACGAGCTCGCTGCCGTGCGAATGATGCAGGGGCGCGGCCCTCTGACCCTCCTCGCGCAGTTCGCTCGCGGCTACTTCGTGGTGGTGCGTGGGCAGTCCGGTGGCCAGAACCCCCAGTAGGGACAGTAGGCACCAGCACGCGGCCACGCGGGTCGTCCGACGGAATCGCATCGCGCCGATGATGACGGGCCGTGGCCGGCGAGTCAAACTCGGCAGACGCCCGGATGGTCAGCCCACGGGGTGGGTCGGTTCGAATGCGACCCCTTCGACCACCCTACCCGCTAGACGCGGTGCCAGCCGTGGTGACAAACTACACGGACGGGTACCGACGCCAGCGGACGCCGGGGACGCAGATAGCCAGGGTTGGCGCGGCGATCTGGCGTCTGTAGGATGCGCCGGTGTTGCCTTACAAGCAGGAGGTCGGGGGTTCGAATCCCTCAGCGCCCATGTCTTGCAAACGAGGCCCCCGGAAAGAAGCCGGGCTCGCCCCGACGATCTAGTGTGCGACGGTACACTAGTTCCGGCTCATCACGATCAGCAGCGAGGCTGCGGTCATACCGCTGCCGAAGTCGAAGGACGCGTCGAAGTCGTTCAGCGTCAGCACGTCGCCGGCCCTGACCGCGGTGAACGGTGTGCCGCTCAGCGTGAGCGTCGTGCCGGTCGAGTCGAGCGTGCCGGAGTCCGAACTCGTTCCTCCGACGCCGTCGTCGAAGACGGTGCTGGCGACGCCCGCCGCGTCCACCGTCAGGGTGAAGCTCGCTCCGTCCCGCTGGATCAGATCGACCTGGTTCTGTCCGTCGGCGTCGTCTGTCAACTGGTATATCGTGGCCGACCACGAACCCCGCAGATCCTGAGCCTCGATGCCACTGCCATCGTCGCCGCAGGCCGAGAGCACGAGCCCCGCCGCAGCTGCCATCCAGATCAAGCGCGTCTTCATGTGCAGATTCCCTTCCGGTCAGCGATTCATTCTCATTCGCGAGCAATGGTGTGCAAGGCCCGTTCCCTTGGGCCGAACCCCCGGAATGTCCCCTGGCGGAGCGGAATCAGGGCGAAAATGCGGCTTTGAGAGCGAGACCTGGTATCATGATCCCTGGAAGTTTTTTCAGAGCAGTTGGGAGAGGCCGCGATCCGCTTTGTCTCGGGGGCTCCGGTGCATCCTCGGCCCTCACGGACGGGGTTCGACCGTGTCCCAACTGATGTCCCGCGACTTGGCCAAACCCGGTGTCGTTGCCGGTGTCAAACCCTCTGTCGCGAGCAAGCGGGAGCGAGCGCGAAATCCCGTAAGTTGTTGTAAAATGGGCGCAGGCTAGCGCGAGCGAGCGCCCAGAGAGTGCCTTACAAGCAGGTGGTCGAGGGTTCGAATCCCTCAACGCCCATTCTTTCGACGCCTTCCTCGGACCGTTCATGAGGATCACAACTTCCCTGGCCGGCGCGGCCTTCGGTGTCGCCCTGGCCGCCTCCTGCTCGGGTGCCCAGACCCGGCCCCCGGCGCCGACCCGGCCGGCGCCGCTCCCCGCGGACGTTTCGCCGCCTGGCGCGGACGCGCTCGCCCCGCTCCTGGAGGGCCTCGGCCTCGGCGACTATCGGCGCTCGATCGCCGGGTGCGGCACCGAGGCGGTGGCGTACTTCGACCAGGGCCTGCGCCTGGGGTATGCCTACTACGCGGCCGAGGCGGCGGCGTCGTTTCGGGAGGCCATCCGCCTGGACGACGGCTGTGCCATGGCGTACTGGGGGCTGGCGCTCGCGCTCGGCCCGAACCCGACCAGTCGCTACCTGGGGATGCCCGATGACCCCGCCGGCGCCGCCGCGGCCGCGGCGCGCGCGGCGGCCGCGAGGGGCGGCGCCAGCGACGCGGACCAGGCGCTCATCGACGCCATGGCCGAGCGCTACGCCGACGGTCGGAGCCGCCCCGCGGCCGACTCCGCGTACGTGGAGGGGCTACGACGGGCGCGCGTGGCCAGCCCGGACGACCCGGACGCGGCCGCGCTGTTGGCGCAGGCCCTGATGATGCGCTCTCCGTGGACCTACTGGACGGCCACGGGCGAGCCGGCCACGGGGACCCAGGAGGCGCGGGAAGCGCTCGAAGCCGCGATCGCATCGGCCCCAGAGCACCCCGGCGCGCACCACTTCGTCGTGCGCTTGCTGGAGCGATCCCCCGAGCCAGAGTCGGCGCTGCCCAAGGCCGATGCCCTGCGTGGGCTGGCGCCCGGAGCCGGGCACCTGGTGCACGTTGCATCCCACATTTACCTGCGGACTGGGCGATACGTGCGAGCCATGCAGCTCAACCGCGCGTCGATCGCGGCGGACGCGATGCTGGCCGAGGCCTGGGGTGAGAGCGCCCCTCCCACGGACGGCGTTACCTATGGGCTTTCGCCGCTCGCGCACACGGCGCACGCGAACGACATCCTGTACCTGGCCGCACTGCGGCTGGGCATGGCGCCCCCTGCGCTGCGGTTCGCCCGGGACGCCACCGGCGTGCTTACGCCCGAGCGCCTGCGCGACGGCGTCACGCAGGCCCGCGCGGTGCGCGGCTGGCTCGCGCTGCGCCGGTTCGGTCGCTGGGAGGACATCCTGGGCACGCTGCCGCCGCCCGATCTACCGCCGTACGTGCAAGGTGTCTGGCACATGACCAGGGGCAGCGCTCTGGCGGCTCTGGGCGATGTGGACGGGGCCAGGGTCACGCTGGACAGCCTGCGGGCTGCTGCGGCCGGGGCGGCTGGCAGTGACCGGGCCATGGTCAATCCGGTGACGGACCTGCTCGAGATCGCCGGCTTGGTGCTCGATGGCGACATCGCCGCGGCGCTGGGCCAGTGGGACGCCGCCGCGGCGGCGTACGGCCGCGCGACCGAGCTGGAGGATGCACTGGGCCACATGGAGCCCTCGGACTGGCCCACGCCGGTGCGCGTGGACCTCGGCAGGGCCCTGCGCCAGGCCGGGCGGGCCGAAGAAGCGGAGCGCGTGTACCGCGAGGCGCTGCGGCGCGACGCCGAGAACGGCTGGGCGCTGTTCGGGCTTCAGCGCAGCCTCCAGGCGCAGGGGCGAGACGCCGAGGCACGCGCGGTCGAGGTACGGTTTCAGGCCGCATGGCGGGGCCGCTCGTCGCCCGAATCTGACGACGGCTAGGGGGGCCGCTTCTCCACGCAAAACGGCCGCTCCTTACTGGAGCGGCCGTCTGGTACAGCCGGTCAGCGCGAGTCCCTACCCCCCCGGACAACTGCCCGGATTGTTGGTCTCCACCGCGTTCAGGCAGTCCGTCGCCTGCCCGATGACCTTGGCAATCGTATCGCGAAAGTTGAGCAGCATCACCACGATCGCGAGCGCCAGAATGGCCAGCAGGAACGCGTACTCGGTCAGATCCTGCCCAGCCTCATCTAGCCAGAATGCCCTCGTATGGGCCACAATGCCCTTGGTGGGTACTGGCATCTCATCCTCCTTCGCGTCGGCCGGCCGCAAGCGGCACTAACCGAACGGCTATCCCTACGCCCTTGCCGCGGGCGAACCGAGCAACATCCCCGCGGAGATTCGACGCGCACGCCGACCCCGCGGTCACTCGAACCGCCGACTACCGGTCCAGCTTATGTGTGGCTACTTGCCGGGCAAGGGGGAGAAGCCAGGCATGCAAAAAAGCTAATCCCAAGATGGCTCCGGAGCAACGATTTCGCCCGATATCCGCGCCGTGCCTAGGTTGCGCGCAGCCAGCGCCTCAGATCCCGAAGCGACGCCTTGCGGCCCGTGGCGAGCATCCCGACCCGGTAGATCTTGCCGGCGATCCAGGCCACGACCGTCGCCGCGAGGAGAATCCCGAGCAGCGAGCCGGCGATCTGCCACGCCGGTATGGGCGCGGACGCGATTCGCATCGGCATGGCGATGGGCGCGGTGAACGGGATCAGCCCCAGGGTGGTGGCGATGCGGCCCGTGGGCTCCCCGGTGATCGCGCTCAGGAATAGCAGCGGCAGGATCAGCGGAATCAGCAGGATGAACTGATAGGACTGCGCCTCGTGCTCGGAGGTGACCGCCGCGCCGAGCCCCGCGAAGAGAGACGAGTAGAGGACGAATCCCAGCAGGAAGAAACTGAGGAACTGGGCCAGCGTCAGGGGGTCTATGCTCATCGCCGCGAACACCTCCGCGGGGATCCCGAAGCGCTCGATCAGGGTGTCGGATCGGCTCACCGCGAGGGTCACGATCCCCACCCAGATTCCCACCTGGAGGATGGCGGCGGCGCTGACCCCCATGATCTTGCCCGCCAGGAGCCTGCTCGCGGGCACGGAGCTGACGAGCACCTCCGAAATACGGTTCGTCTTTTCCTCCAGCACGCTGCGCATCACCGCGAGCGAGTAAAAGAAGGTGATGAAGTAGATCAGGAAGGTCACGCCGTAGGCGAAGAAGAACGTGGAGAACGCTCCGCCGCCCTCCTCTCCGCTGGCGGTGATCTGCGCTTCATCGACGTCCACGCTGCGCACGAGCGAAGCGATCTCCGCCACGTCCAGGCCGGCTCTCTCCAGCCGGACCGACTGCACCGCCTGGCTGGCGGCGTTGCGCAGATCCCGAAGCACCGTGCGGTTGGCGATGTTGCTGGCGCGGAAGTGAATCAGGTTGTCCTCCAGCACGCCCGCGGGGAGCGCCACCCAACCGTCGATCGTCTCGTCCAGGACGCGCGCGTTCAGCTCCTCACGCCGGTCGGCGAACGTCCCGCCCGTGCGTTCGACGTCGTAGCTGTTGGCGGCCCCGTCCTCGCGCTCGGCCGTAAGGATCTGCTCGAAGCGCTCGCCCACGCCCGCGGGGGCGTCGTCGACGACCACGATGCGCCTCTGCTCGGCCCTGTCCTCGACCATGGCCGGCATCGCCATGAGCGCGATGAACAGCAGCGGAAAGGCGAGCGTGCCGATGAGGAAGGCCCGCGATCGCACGCGCTCCAGAAACTCGCGCTGCAGGACGATCAGGATCTCACGCACGGAGCGCCTCCTCGGCGTGGAGCTGGGCTTCGTCTCGACGCCGGGGGTGAGCGGCGTTGCCCACGTGGCTCACGAAGATCTCGTGCAGCGTTGGCTGCAGGTGCTCGAAGCGCGTCAAGGGCATGTCCAGGGCGCTGAGCTGACCCAGGAACGAGCGCGCATCGGCGCCCTCGGCCAACTCCACGTGCCAGGCCTCCTCGGACTCGCGGGCGTCTCCGATCAACCGACTCTGGGCCATGAACCGACGCGCTTCCTCCGTGTCGCGATCGAATTCGACCACGTAGCGATCGCCGCGATGCCGGCGCCGCAGCTCGCGCACGTCTCCTTCCAGCACCTTGGCTCCGTCGGCGATGATGCACACCGAATCACACATGCGCTGGGCTTCCGCCATGTTGTGCGTGCTGAGTATCACGGTGTGCCCGGACCGGCTGGCGTTGAGGATCGTCTCCCGCAGAACCTCCTGGTTCACCGGGTCCAAACCGGCTTGCGGCTCGTCCAGGATCAGCACTTCCGGGTCGTGCAGCACGGTCGTGATGAACTGGACCTTCTGCTGCATGCCCTTGGACAGGGTATCGACGTTGGCGTGGACCCACTCTTCCAGCCCCATGCGTTCGAGCCAGGCGCCGCCGCGCCGCCTTGCCTCGGTCGCGTCCACCCCCTTCAGGCGCGCGAAGAAGACGATCACGTCAATGACCTTCATCTTCTTGTAGAGCCCACGCTCCTCGGGCAGATAGCCGACCCTGCGCAGCACCGTCCGGTCCGTTTCGGGGTCTCGACCGAGCAGGCGAATGGTTCCTTCGTCCCTGAGCAGGATGTTCATCACCATGCGTAGCGTGGTCGACTTGCCCGCGCCGTTGGGACCGAGGATGCCGTAGACGGAGCCGGTCGGTACGCGGATGCTCAAGTCGCGCACCGCCACGTGCTCCGCGTAGCTCTTCGTGACCTTCTCCAGGATGAGCGCGTCGCTCATGCGCCTCCGCTGTCGGGAGTGGCCGGGACCGGATCTCGCGCCCGGATACGAGGCTCGGCCGCGCTTCCTTCGACGCGGACGACGCGCGGTGGCGGAGGCCCGTGCGCGTCGCCCGCGAGGGGGACTTCGCTGCGCCGGCGGCTAGCCCGCCGCGTCCGGCTCTCCGGCGCCTTCGCGCCGGCTGCCGGCTCCGCCGCTGGCGACCAGCGCGAGCGTGGCGAGCGCGGCCTCGGCCACGAAGGACGCCCCGGCGGCGATCTCGGCCAAGAGCCAGACGCTCCCGTGCCCGGTCATCCGGAGCAGAGTGGCGAGAGCGAGGATGGCGTCGTCCAGCGCGGCGGCGGCGAGCGCCAGCAGGAGAGTGAGCAGGCCGCCGTACAGCAGGTTGAGCGTCGGGCCGCTGGAAAGCGGCTGCAGGCCGTACGCGAGCGCGAGAAGGAGCAACCCGCCGAGGAGCCCGCACGCCGCCGCGAATCCGAGCACGAGCTTGCCCGGCCGGCCGCGCGGCAGGGAAGGCGTGGTGCCGAGCCCGGCGCGCCCGAACAGCACGCGCTTGGCGACGATGCCGGCGGCGGTGACCGCCAGCGCGGCGGCCAGCGCTGCGATTCCCCAAGCTACCGGATCGAGCCCGCCGCCGGGGCGCGAAAACAGCTGGAACGCGTGACCGACCACGAGCGCCCACGCGGCCACCACGCCGAGGTCCAGGAGGAACGGCCCGAGCACCTCGGTGGTGGGACGCACGGCGACCGCCGCCGGGGCGGTGCGCTGAAGCGCCGTGATCTCCTCCCTGACGATGAGAGCCACCGACTCCTCGTCTTCCCCGCCGATGCCCGCGGCGTCCCTGAAGCCGTGAATCAGCTCGTGGTGGAACCGTTCGGTGTGCTCGGCGATGCGCGCCAGAGTCTCCTCCGGACGGTCGGCGAGGGCCCGTTGCAGCCGCCGCTCACTGGTCGCCACGCGCGCGCGTTGGAGGCCGTTGAAGAGCGAGTACCCGGTGGTGGCCAGAGACAGCGGGATCAGCCCGCCGATGAGAACCACCAGGTAGCTCAGCACCGGATAGAGCATGGTGCCCGGTTCGACGTCCAGGCGGCCCGGAATGTCCAGCCGACCGCTTACCACCGTGTAGGCCAGAACCTGCACGGTGGTCAATCCGAACACCAGCAGGAACGGCGTGAGCTTGAACAGAAGGGTGTGCAGGCTGGCCGCCTCCACGCTCTCGAGCGCGTACCACAGCAGGCCAGCGCCCAGGGCGGCGATGCCGAGGCCCAATGCCACCAGCAGGGCGACGTCCACCCCGGTCAAGGAAGAGGGCGCAGGCAACGCCTGGGCGACCGCGTCGTGGAGCAGGATGGTGTTGAGCGCCACGACGGCCACCGCCACGATGGCGAGCATGACCACGATGGCGACGCTGTCGCCACCCCGCGGGATGAGCTCCCCTTCGCGCGATCGCTCACCGGAGGCGGTGTCGCGCCGGACCATGACACGGGTCAGCGCGCGCGCGCCCGCGGCGAGCCGCGCCTCGAGCCTCTCGAGCGTGGCTATCTCGCGGTCGCCGAGTCGCTCGAGGGCTTCTGATAGCCGCTCCAGCCTCCGGCCCGGAGAGCCACGATCCCTGAGGCCGTGCTCTAGCCAGGCCTCCGAGACTCCGCGGCGCGCGGACGCGGCGATGCTTCCCACGCGGCGCTGGCGGCGCTCGGCCAGGTAGGCTCGCGCCCGCGTCAGGACGCGCGACCCGTCCGTGCCGGCAGCCAGGAGGGCCAGCAGGATCGCCAACAGGACGCCCACGACGGCCAGGATCTCCAGGCGGCCGAACGCCAGGCCAGACCCCTCGGGCGCGCTCGCCTCGACGGCGGGGGACGGCGCGGGTACGCCATCCAGCAGGCCGGCGACGGTGGCCTGCACCACGGCGCGATCGGGGGCGTTGGGCGCCAGATTCAGGTAGGCGCAATAGGAGGCGATGGCGTTGGCGGAGTCACCCGCGGCCACCTGCGCGCGGCCCATGTAGTAGGCCACGTCGGGGTCCGAGGGGGCCAACCGCCGCGCGCGCTGGAGCAACTGTCCGGCGGTCTCGTGGTCCTCCAGCAGGCTCGCCTGGAGCGCCGCCGACACCAGCCGTTCGACCTCGTCGGGATCGGACGTGGGGGCCACCGGTACGGCGCCTCCCGCGCTCACGTATGCGCGGCACGCCTCGGTCGTGCGATCCTGCGCCGCGGCCGGCTCGGCCGAGGCGCCCAGCGCCCAGAGAATCGCTCCGCCGGCGAGCACGCCGCGCAGCCAGGTCGAGCGCGAGACGCCCTTCTGGGAGAACATCGCTAGTCGCCCGGCAGGAGCACCGGACTCGAGCGGTTGCCGCGCGACGCGTCGCCCAACTGGCCGGCGACGTTCGCCCCCCAACACACCAGCTCGCCCTGGGTGGTCTGCCCGCACACGTGCGCCGCGCCCGCCTGGATGGTGCGGAAGCGCAACCCGCCCCGCACCGGTGAGGGCCGCGCGCGACCGTCCGTGTCGCCCGTTCCCAACTGCCCGTATCCGTTGGCTCCCCAACACCATGCCCGTGCCTCCTCATCCAGCGCGCACGTAAAGCGCGCGCCCGCCGTTACGAACACGAATACCACCGGAGCTTCCAGCTCGACCGGCCTGACCGCGGGTGCCCCGCCGGACAGGCCTAGCTGTCCGCCATCGTTCCGTCCCCAACACCAGGCGCGACCGGCAACGTCCACGCCGCAGGTATGCCCGGAGCCGGCCGCGAGGGCGACGAAGCGGGCGTCGGACGCCACCGGCGCTGGGACGTCTCGGTCCCGCGTCGTCCCGTCTCCCACCTGCCCGAACCTGTTGCCGCCCAGGCAGTGGGCGTAGCCGTCGGTGTCGAGCGCGCAGGCGTGCGTCCAGCCGCCCACGAGCCCGCCGTACATGGCTCCGTCCAGGGCTACGCCGGGAGCCGAGCGACCGCCCGCTATCGCGCCCCAGCAGCTCAGCGCCCCGGTCTCGCCCAGCGCGCACGTATGGCCGGCGCCCACCGCCACCTCCGCGAAAGGCGCCTGCGCGCGGACCGGCCACGGACCGCGTCGGTCGCGCGTGCCGCCGTCGCCGATCTGGCCCGATTCGTTGGCCCCCCAGCAGCTCAGCGCGCCTGCCACGTCCACCACGCACGCGTGCCGCATCCCGACCGAAATCGATCTGGGGTCGCCGGTACGCGGGATCGCCGCCAGGCGGAGCGGGCCGCGTCCGCTTCCCCAGCAACGCAGCCGGCCGCCGTCCAAGCCCGCGCACGTGGCCGCGCCACCCACCAGCAGGCGCGCATCGTCGGACCCCGCCGCCGCGTCAGCCCCCGTCGCCGCCGGGAGGACGGCCAGCGCCCCGGCGACCTCCTCCGGTCCGGCTGGCGGCGGCTCCGGCTGAGTCGGCCCGCCGCCGGCTCGCTCCGGGTCGGCGCGCTGGGCGCCGCCACCCGCGGCCGGCTCGGTCGCCGCGGGGAGCGTGCTCGCCAGCTCGGGAGCCGCCGCGCCCGGCGGGCCGGCCGCCACCAGCCCGTCGCCACCCGGGGCGCGCTGCGGGCCTTGCCAGTACCACAGCGCCATTGAAACCGTCGCGATCAGCAGCGCCGCCGCCGGCAGGATGTAGCGCAAGCCGCCGATGCGTCCCCCGCCGAACTCCAACTCCTTGAGGAGCTTGCGGTCTTCCTTGGCGAGCTTGCGCGGCACCGTCAGCGTGGTGCGTAGCAGCAGGTCTCCCCGGCCCACGCCGCTCGTCTCCGGCAGGCCGTCGCCCTGCACGCGCAGCTCCTCACCGGGTTGAGTGCCGGCCGGCACCCGCACCCGGCCCCGGCCCCGCAGCGTGGGCACGTCCATCACGGCGCCCAGCGCCGCCTGAGTGAAGGTGAGCGGCAGCTCGGCCTGCAGGTCGTCGCCCACGCGCACGAAGCGCTCGTGCTCCATGACCTGGACGCGGACGTCCAGGCGGTCGTCCGCCGGCCCGACCTCGATCCTCCCGCCGTCCCTGACGCCCGGCGGGATTTCCACCACGTGCGCGTTGCTGTTCGGCAGATCGCCGGTGCCACGGCACGCGGGGCAGGGGGGCAGGGGGCGCCGCCCCGAGCCGCCGCAGTCCGGACAGCGCTGCGGCGCCTTGGTGGGTCCGAGCAGGGTGCGCTTGAGCACCTGAACGTCGCCCACGCCGTCGCAGCGCTCGCACACACGCTGGAGCTCGCCGCGGCGCTCGCCGCTGCCCCGGCACGCGCCGCAGGGCGGCCGCAGCGCCCGCACGACGCCCGCATCGACCTCCTCCAACGTGAGGGCCACCGCCCGCACCGGGGCCTTGCGGCCGGGTGGGCGTGCCTCCCGCCGCTGCTGGGTTCGCTGCCCCGAACGCGCGGTCTCAGGCGAGCGAACGGGGCCCGCGCGCGGCCGGTCCCGCGTGGTCCGCCGCCCCGCCGGGTCGGCCCGCAGCGCGGCCTCCGCGGCCGCCGCGGCCTCGGTGCCGATGTCGGAGAAGGCCCCGAAGTCGCGCACGAAGGTCTCCAGCGCCTCCGCCATGGTGAGGTCCGCCGCGGGGCCCTCTTGAATGGTGAGCCCGGTGCTGCCGAAGCGGTCGTAGATGGGTCGCTTGCGCGGATCGCGCAGGACGCGGTAGGCCTCGGTGACGAGCCTGAACGCCTCGGCCGCGGACGGATCGCCGCCGCGCCGATCGGGATGGTAGCGCAGCGCGAGCCGACGGTACGCCTGCTTGATGGCGGCGAGTTCGGCGTCGCGGGAGACGCCTAGAAGCGCGTAGTAGTCCGGCCCGCTCATGGCGCCCCGCGAGGGTGGCCCGCGCGGACCATCAGTACCAGACGCGAGGTTCCGGCGGCTCCTCTTCCGGGCTGTGCTCCTCGGCCGGCGGGGATTCCGCCACGACCGGACCCGGCACGGCCACCGGGCGCCTGGACTCCGGCTCCGGAGGCGGCGGCGTGGCCGCGTCCGCGTTGGTGCCGTTGTTGTTGCCGCTCGAGCCCGCCGTCACCGCGTCCCACGGATCCTGCTCGGGGCCGCCTTCGAGTCCTACCGCGTCTGCCACCCATTCCGCCGCCTCCTCTTCGGTCCCCGCGCCCCCGCGCTCCGCCGCGGCCGTAGCCTCGCGACCCCTCTGGGCCGCGGCGCCGTCCGTCGCCTTGCCCCCCCCGGCGCCGAGCAGCTTCCCGCGCTGTGAGCGCTCCCTCTCGACGACGGCCAGGAAATGGCCCACGGTGTCGGCGTCGCCGCCCGAGCCCAGGTCCAGGCCCGCCTGCGCCAGGTGGTGGTCGATGTCGTCCACCTGGTCCGCGAGATCCTCGTCGATGCCGAGCAGCCCGTCGACGATGGGTCCCGCGGAGCGCGTCAGGTCCAGCTCGCGCCTGAGCGCCTCCATGCCTTCGCGGCCGCTCTCGAGTTCGGCGCTCAAGCGCGCGATCTCGGCCACCTTCGCGTCCGCGTCCAGCGCCATGCGCTCGATGCGACCCCTGAGCTCTACCGCCAGTCGCCTGCGCCTGGCCACCTCGCGACGCACCTCGTCCACCTGGATTTCGCCGATCGAGTACACCGCGTCGATCGCCTGCTCCAGCCGGTGCGCCTCCTGCTGATTGCGCGAGAGCTCTGCTCGAAGCCGCTGCACGTCCTCCTGGCGCTCCTCATCGGAGCGTGACAGCTCGCGGATCTCGCGTTCGATGTGGCGCTCGTGCGCGCGTCCGGCCTCTTCGTCCGCCGCGAGCCGGTCCAGCCGCTGCTGGAGCCCGCGCCGCGTCGCTATGTAGCGCTCTACGAACTTCACGGCCTCCAGTTGGCGCAGGAAATCGACCTGTTGCTCGAGCGCCGCGATCTGCTTATCCCTGGAGCGAATCGCCTCTTCCAGGACGATTCGGTGCCGGCGATCAGACCGAATCTTGGAGGCCCAGGCTACGGCCGCCGTGGCCAGGGCCAGGAGGGCAACGAGGGCACTCGCGCCGAGCAGAGTGGCGTCGTTCATGAGGCGATGCGCACGCGGCGTAAGTTCGGGCGGCGACGGGAGAAACGCATGGCGCAAAGCTATGCCTCTCGCGGCCCACCGGACAAGGGGGACGAATGCTGACGGATGGCGAGTGGGGCGAAGGGTATGTGGAACGCGCGGGGGTGGCGATGAACGCCGCGGACGACGGCGCGATCTACCTGATGCAGACGCGCACGGACGGACGCGTGGATGAGGTGCGCGTGGACGGCGCCGATCGCACGGCGTTCGCGGCGCTCGCGTTACGCGGCACGGACGCCGCCTTTCGGTGGGACGACCACGACGACGAGGTCATCTCGGCGGTCCTGCTCGGCCACTACCGCGACGGCGTTCCCTTCGAGCGGCTCCCCCCGGATCTCCGCGACGCGCTGGACGGCGTGGTCGCTCGCCGCGGCGCGCTGGCGCGGCGGATCGCCACGCTGCTGCCCCCCCGCGAGGGCTGACCGGCGGAGGCCTAGCCCGCGAGCGCCGTGGCCGTGGCCCTGTCGATGTAGGCCCCGGCGTCGCCGCCCGCCATCGGCCCCGAGAAAAAGAAGCCCTGCGCGAAGTCGCAGCCCAGCCGCAGCAGCATCTCCATCTGCTCCGAGGTCTCCACGCCCTCGGCGATCACGTCCATGCCCAGGTTGTGGGACAGCGAGATGATCGCCCGGATGATTTCCTGATTGCTGACCTCCGCCGCCGCGCCGCTGACGAAGGACTGGTCGATCTTGACCGTGTCGAACGGAAAGCGGTGCAGGTAGCTCAGCGAAGAGTACCCGGTGCCGAAATCGTCGATGGACAGCTCAATGCCGTGCTCGCGCAGTTCCTCGAGCGCGCGCGCCACCAGGTCGGCGTTTTCCAGGATGATGCTCTCGGTGACCTCCAGCTTCAAGCTGCCCGGGCCCAGGCCGGCGCCGCGCACGATGTCCAGTATCTCGCCCACGCCGTCCGGCTGGACGAATTCCTTGCCGGACAGGTTCACGTGTACGGACAGCTCGGAGGCGCCCGGGCTCGTCGCGCGCCATTCGCCCAACTGGCGGCACGCCTCGCGGGCCGCCCAGCGGCCGATCTCCACGATCACGCCGGTGTCCTCCGCGACGTGGATGAAGGCGCCCGGTGCGATCAGACCGTTGCGCGGGTGCTCCCACCGCAGCAGAGCCTCGAAGCCCACCAGCGTGGCGTCGCGGATGTCGAAGATGGGCTGGTAGTGCAGCGCGAATTCCTCGCGCTCCACGGCGCGCTGCAGGTCGGTCTGCATGAGCAGGAGTGCCACCGCGCTCTTGTGCATCTCGGCGTCGAAGAGCTCGAAGCGCCCGCGGCCCTTCTCCTTGGCCCGATACATCGCGGTGTCGGCGTCCCGCAGCAGGTCCTCCGGGCGCTCGTAGCCTACCGTACCGACCGCGACGCCCGCGCTGAGCGTCACGAACACTTCACGCCCCTGGATTACGAACCTGTTGCCCAGGCTGGACTGGATCCGCTGTGCGATGTCCGTGGCGTCGACCTCGTCCCCCATGTCGTAGAGCAACACGGCGAATTCGTCGCCGCCTATGCGAGCGGCGATGTCGCCGGGCCGGACGCAATCCTCCAGCTTGCGGGCGAACTGGAGCAGGAGGTCGTCGCCGGCTTGGTGGCCGAGGCTGTCGTTGATCACCTTGAAGTGATCGACGTCCAGGAACACGAGCCCGAAGTGGAAGTCCTCGTAACGGCGCGCGCGATCGTTGGCCTGGCGCAGCTGTTCCATGAAATAGCTGCGATTCGGCAGGCCCGTGAGCGGGTCGTGCATGGCGGAGTGGAGTAGCCGCTCCTCTACCGCGTGGCGGTCGGTCACGTCGTGCATGATGCCCACGACCCCCACCACCTCACCCTCCAGAGAGACCTGAGGGCTGAGCACGAGGTCCACCCAGCGCTGAGAGCGCGTGCTGGGCACCAACTCGCGTGTCGAGGGGATGCGAAAACCTTCGCCTTCCAACACACGACCGAGGCCGATTCCGGCGCCGGGGCTGGCGTCCAGGTTGAACACCTCGCCCACCGGCCGCCCCAGCACCTCCTCGGCGGTCAGGCCGGTTGCCTGCGCCATGAAGTCGTTCCACAGCCGGCAGCGCAGCTCGCGATCGAGCACGAAGATGCCCTCGCCCACGCTGGCCAGGATGGTGCGGGCGAAATGATCCGAGTCGCGCAGCGACCGCTCGGTCCACTTGCGGTCGGAGATGTCGCGCATGTACAGCGCTACGCCCATTCGGCTGGGGAAGGCATGGATCTCGAACCACGCTCCGGGTGAGCGGAAGTACTTTTCGAGGTGGAGCGTAGACGACCCCTGCGCCGCGCGACGCAGTTCGCTTTCCCACTCCAGGCCGCCGGCCTCGGGGAGCGCGCTCCATACCTCCCGGCCCAACACCTCGGCGCGGCTGGCCCCCAGCAGGTGCGCTGCCTTCCAGTTCAGGTGCTGGACGCGCCAGTCGCGGTCGAACGCCAGAAAGGCGTCCGGAATCTGCTCGAGCACGGAGGCCGGATCGTCCGGATCTACAGGGCCGGTGGGCACACCGGGCCCATCGGCGAGCGCCCCCGGTGCGGGGTCTCGACCGTCTCGATGCGGTGCTTTCGACTCGAAGGGAATCCCCATCCCCGCTCCCAACCGCAAGAAGGCTCGGCCTCTTCCCAAGTAGAGACCGGACGGTGCCCTGGCGGGCTGCGCGCCCCGAGACGTGCCGCCCGGCTCACGCGCGGGCTTGAAAGTGAGCACCCGCCGTGCCATCAGCGGCACCGCCCTTAAGTCGTTGTCGGGTAACGCTGTAACGGAGTGGGACCCGGAGCTGGGAGCCGGATGTCGCAGACAAACGTCATACCGGTCGGGAAAAAATGTGTCAGGCGGGAGCGCTCAGCCGCAGGCCTGCACGTCGACGGCTTCCACGCCGGGGCCGGCCGGAACCGCCAGGCTCAGCCCTTCGAAGCCCTCGAGCATGGTGGAGCGGCCGTGCCGATGACGGGCGCGGAGCGCCGCGGCCAGGCCTTCGGGAGTGTCGGCCCCGAGCGCCGGCAACCGAACCTCGCCCCCGTACCACTCGCCGCGCCGGAGATGGACCCTGACCGCGGCGCAACCGGTCACCATGCCGCCCGACGGATCGTGCCCGGAAAACGCGGCCCCGGAGGAGTTCTCCTCGTAGTAGTCGTCCTCCCGGTAATCGTCTCGGCCCGAGCCGTAGACGTAGCCGCCGCCGGAGTAGACGTAAGGCACGTAAAGAACGCCGCCGGCGCCGTGGCCGCAGCGGGAGCGCGAGGAAGCGAATCCGTACCCCGTCGACACGCCGACACGCACGCCGCGCGATCCGACGCCCACGTGCACGCCGCCGCCCCCGCCGTAACAACCGCCGCGGAGCAGCGGGCGCGCTGCGCCGCGGAGGTGGGTGCCGGCGCGCCGGCGCAGCCCGTCGCGACGCCCTCGCCGCCAGCGGCCGTCCAGCGATCGCCCGATGGCCTCGCGTCCGAAGGGGGAGTCGCGCAGGGCCCACTCGCGGATGGGTGCGTCTCGAACGACGGGCACGCCGAAGGCCGAACGCGGTGACCGGGCCGAGAGGCCGGAGCGGGAGGACCGAACCGCGCGCTGGAACGATCTGCTACTCCGCGAAGACACCGCGGCGCGCCCTCGCGACTGCGCGTCGGCGGTGTCCATTACGCCGGAACTCGCGACCAGCGAGACGGCCAGGATTGCCGAGGGAAGCAGACGGATCGTACCCATGAGCCAATGATACACGCCCCGCGTAGTGGGGTGCCAGGCTCCCGCCCAACCAGGCACGCAACCCTTGACACCACGGCGGCGGCCAGACCATTCATGGTGCGCGATCCCCACTACTCGAAGATGGAGGCGTACTCATGGGTCTAGTTTGGGCCGCGCTCCTGGTCGGCATCGGTTCGGGCGTCTGGCTGATGGCGACCGGCGACATGTTCGGCGGCATCATGGCGAGCATTGCCGGCGTTATCGTAGCCATCATTCTCTACCGACGCGCCGCGAAGCGGCGCAGCTGAAACCAGCCTAGACGGTACGCAGGATCGTAAGACGGGGCTCCCGATGTGGGGCCCCGTCGCGTTTCAGGTAGGTCCAGCCCGCGGGCGCTGCCAACTCCCACCTCGTGACGTTGTGACGCACAACCCATGTCGATCGTCCGACACACCGGAGGAGCAAAGCCCCGTGGCACCGCGCACAAATCGCCTTCCATGACCGGAAGCGCGTCGAAGAAAAGGCTTGCGCCGGTTGCGGGAGCGATCGACATTGCGAATGGAGATATCCGGATCCGATAGTCTAGGATCAACGATCCGCTAGCCTGGCTCACACGTCTTCCGACGTAATGAGCGGTTCGTAAGAGCGGGGTTCTCCACGCCTGTCGCGTGACTGTTCCAAAGGCGGACGGTAAGACGCTGATTCGTCCGCACACTTATCCGTAGTCAAGCGAGGAACTGGATGACGTTCTCCCCACGTCCATCCGAACGCGGTCCCCCGTAGAGGGGACCCCGGGGCCGTCGTCGACTCAGGCGGCCCGGCGCCTTCGTGCGTCCCGCACATAGGGTCGAACAGCTCCGAGAAAGGCACCCCGACCGCGAGGTCGGCTCGCAAAGCCCAGGATCTCTCTCTCAGCAGCTCTCCCCCTGAGAGATCGCCTGGTTGCCGAAGAGACACCGCCGTCGCACGGACGCGACGGCCGGCAACCAGGCTTCGAGCCCTGCCGAAAGGCGGGTCTCGGGAGGAGGTATCGTGGCGCGAGAAAGCCTGCACACCGGCATCCCCTGCCGCATGCCTCACCCGCCATCCACTCTCTCCGGAGGTACCCTATGACCGAGTTCATGCGAACGTGGCGGCTTGCCGCGCTCGCGGGGTTGGCCGTCGCCGTCGCTGCGTGTAGCGAGACGGCGACGGATGTGATCACCCCGATCGATGGGCCGACTCCGCAGCTCGCGGAAATCGACCTTTCCAACACCGCGGGCGACTCTATCGTCGTCAACGACGCGTTGTGGACCTTCCCGGTGCCGTTCAACGTCGGCACTGGGCTCATCAATCCCTTCCTCAGCGTCCAGAACAATCCCAACGAGGAAGGGTTCAACACCGACGACTCGCCGCTGCCCCTGGACGACACGCGGCCGAACTTCACCAACGCGCTTCCGCTGAATTTCGTGCCGATCATCGAAAGCTCCGTGGGCCTCGCCCGCGAGATCATCCTGGACGCGAACGAGTCGAACAGCGAGCCGGACGCGCTGTTCTCCATCGACCGCTTCGATCTGTGGATGTGCGACGACGCCGGTGCGCCGGCGTACGATGATCGGTCAGACTTCCAGAGCAACGCCTCCTGCGAGCTCGTCTACGACATCGACGACGATATCGGCGGCAGCGACGTCGACCACATCAAGGCGACGGACGCCGTAACGAGCGGCAGCGGGCTGGACCTCGATTACCAGATTCTGATCCCGGAGGCCAACTTCCTGGCGGCTGCCGCGGCGATTCCGGCCGACATTTCGGGCTGCGCCTTCCAGGGCATCGACGCCACCCCGTGCGGCATCTTCCTGGTGCTGGACGTCCGGATGGGCTTCCAGGGTGGCGATCTGACCACGGGAGCCACCTTCGAGGAGATGTCCACGATCAAGCGACCCTTCGTGGAGGTCACCAAGACCGCCGACCCGAGCTTGGATCGGGACCACATGTGGGAGATCGTGAAGTCGGTCGACATCGACCAGCACGACCTCTTCACGGGCGACTCGGCCAAGTCGAAGTACACGGTCGAGGTGAACTGGCTGGGATCGGTCGACAGCAACTGGGCGGTCTCGGGCAACATCGTCATCAAGAACCCGTCGGACTCCGACGTGGGCGTCGAAGGCGTGGCCGACACGATCACGCCCGGAGACATCCCGGTAACGCCCGTGTGCGGCGTGACCTTCCCCGTGACCGTGGCCGCAGGCGATTCGCTCGTCTGCACCTACACGGCCAGCCTGCCGGACGGCACGAACCGCACCAACACGGCGTTCGTGGACCTGGTGGACGTGGGCGTAGGCATGGGCTCGACGGCCATCGACTTCGCGTCGGCGACCATCACCGAGATGGACGACTCGGTGAACATCACCGACAGCTTCGAGGGCCCGCTCGGCTCCGCCGTGGCCGACACGGCCATGTTCATGTACGACCGCTGGTTCGTCTGCGACGGCGACGAGGGCATGCACGAGAACGTCGCCGAGATCATCGAGACGATGCAGGCGGACACGGCCAACGTGACCGTCAACTGCGGCAACGTGACCGTGACGAAGACGGCCACGGCCAACCTGGAGGAAGACTTCCAGTGGGACATCACGAAGTCGCATTCCGACGCCGACAGCACGCTGAACCTGTTCAAGGGCGATGACGGCGACGTGAAGTACACGCTCAACGTCACGAAGATGTCGGCCTCGCAGGTGCACAGCGTAGCCGGTGAGATCGTCATCGTGAACACCGCTACCATAGACAAGACCGCGGTCGACGTGATCGACTGCGTCCAGGGTAGCGACGACGGCGGCACCTCCTGGATGGACCTGGCGTGCGACACGGTCGCGATGGGCATCACCATCAGCGCGGAGGACACCGACACGCTCGACTACGACATCGAGTTCGACCCGACCGGGAAGACGTCCTTCCAGAACGTGGTCGACATCGAGATGGGCGGCATGGTGATCGACTCCGACACGGCTGGCTTCGCCCTGGCCACGATGGACGATGATCCGGGCAACGACGAGGTCACGATCGAGGACGACTTCTCCGAGTTCCTGGAGAACGGCGACACCATCAGCTCGGACACGATGTTCATGTACACGGTGAACTTCGCGTGCGACGCCGACGAGGGGATGCACCCGAACACCGCGGCGATCCTCTCGTTCTCGGGCGACACCGTCGCTTCGGACGACGAGCTGATGGAGGTCGTCTGCCACGATCTGACGGTCAGCAAGACGGTCGATACCGACTTCAAGCGCCGCTACGATTGGGACGTCGACAAGGAGCTCCTGACCGACATGCTGGTCAACTTCGTCAACGACACGGCCACGGTCGTGCCGGGTCAGATCCTGACCCCGAAGTTCGAGTTCACTGTCGACACCACTGGCGTGGAGGACTTCGGCTTCTTCGTCAGCGGTGACATCAAGGTGGTCAACCCGAACCCGGATCTGCCGGCGACTGTGGATGTGTCGGATGAGCTGTCCGACATGATGGGTCTAACGGTCGATTGCGGTGACGGTGACGGACTGGACGAGACGATCGCCGCGGGCGATTCGATCTCCTGTGCGTATTCCGACTCCCTGAGCGGCGACTTCGACGGCACCAACAAGGCCACGGCCGAGTTGGAGAACAACTCGTTCGACAAGGACGGCGTGCCGACGCCTTCGGGCACGACGACGTTCATGTCGTCGGCGGAGACCGTCGACTTCGGCGATCCCTCGATGATCATCGACGAGTGCGTGGACGTCGAGGACATCTTCCAGGACGTCAACGCCATGACCGCTGACACGACCGACCTCGGCCGCTTCTGCGTGGAGCAGGGCGACGAGCCGGATGCGTCCGACGTGGTGGCGCTGCCGCATACGTTCCCGGCGTCACCGCACGAGGTGGTCATCCAGCTCGATGACACGCGGTGCGGCGTGAACGAGTTCACCAACACCGTGACCGCCACCGAGATCGACAACAGCACCCAGCACACGGACACCGAGCTGTTCTGGGTCAACGTGGTGTGCGAGGAGGGCTGCACCCTCACGCAGGGCTACTGGAAGACGCACAACGACTGGTTCTGGGGCGGAGCGTCCAACAAGGCCGACTCCACCTGGTTCGAGATCGGCGACGTCGACGGTGACATGGCGTCCGAAGGGCATGCAGAGGACTTCTTCCTCAGCGGCACGAGCTGGTTCGGGGCCATGTGGACGGCGCCGAAGGGCAACATGTACTGGCAGCTGGCCCGCCAGTGGATAGCCGCCACGCTGAACGACTTCAACGCGGCGACGACGCCGGAGGTCGATGATGCCCTGGCGGCCGGCTATGTCTTCTTCTCGACGTACACGCCGGCGCAGGCCAAGGCGTTGCCCAAGCAGGATCCGGGCACGCCTGGCGTGATCGACAGCCGCGCGGAGATCGTCGCGGCGATGTCGTTGCTGACGGATTACAACGAGGGTCTGATCGGACCCGGACACTGCACCGAGGATGACGAGTCAGCGAACTGATTCCCTGGCGTAGCGTTTGACCTCTCAACCCGGGGGGCGTCGGCACTGCCGGCGCCCCCCGGCTCTTTTCACGCCGGCTGGCGCGGAGTATGCTGCGGCACTCAGGGAGGACCCGTGCTTCCGTCGCCCCGAAACCGAGCTGAGCGTGACCGCACAAAACGAGAAGTTCGAGCGCCGCCACGCGGGATGGTCCGCCCGGGGCCGCGGGGCGGCCGTGCCAGCCGCGTTGGCGGCGCTGGCTCTGGTGACGGCGTGCGACGCTGGCCAGGGCGAAGAGACGAGCGTCCCCGTCGAGTCGTCCATTCCGCTGCCCGCGTCGACTCCCGACGCGAGCCCCGGCATGATCGCCGGTGACCTGGCTGGGCCGGTCGTCATCGAGGAGTATGCGGACTTCCAGTGCCCCTTCTGCGCGCGCCACCACGAGGAGAACCACGAAGCCATCGACGCGCTGATCGGGGGGGGCGGAATCCGCTACGAGTACTACGAGCTGGCCGGCCCGGCTCACCCGCAGGCGCTGGACGCCACGGTCGCGGCACGCTGTGCGGGCGATCAGGGCGCATACGCCGAGGCGCGGCACGCGCTCTATTCGCGCCAGGAGGAGTGGTCCGGCTCGCTCGGGGCCGACACCCTGCTGCGCGCCATGGTCGCGCCGCTGGTGGCCGACCCGGCGGCGCTGGACGCGTGCCTGGACAGCCAGCGCGTGACGGTGGGGCAGATCCTCAACCGTAACCTGCGCCGCGCGCTGGCGGAGGGGGCGCGCTCCACGCCCACCACGATCGTGCGGTTCGGAGAGGCGTCCCAGTTGCTGCCGGGCGTGGTGCCGGCCGAGACCGTGGCCGCGATGGTAGAAGCTCTGCGCAGCGGAGCCGACGACGGTGGGGACTCGGCGTCGGCTGGATCGGTGCGGCTCGAGCCCGGAACGTAGGCCCCGGGCCAAAGGGGAGGGGTGGCGAAAAACATGAACGTTGCGCGTGCGCAGCACCGGGGAGACATTTCCTTCCCGTGTGACGGGTGCCGGGGGGCACTCGTCTCATCCCGGGCACGCGCCGGCGGTAATGGTGCGCGGCCTTCCTCCCCGCAGACAATCTCCTTACGTCGAGGAACATGCTTCGAGGCCTGATGTCACGGTTTCGGCGCGCCGGATCACGGGAGCGCCTGGAGGAAGATCTCGCCCAGCTCGAGGAGACGGCAGAGACCACCGATTCGTTGGTGTTCAAGGCCATGAAACTCAAGCAGGCGGGCGAGCGCGCCGCGGAGGCGGGCCAGGAGGCGCGCGCCAAGGAGTTTCTCGGCCGTGCGGTGGACGCCTATCTCGGGAACGGCTACTACGACAGCGCCGCGTCCATATGTCGGCGCCTCGTGGAGCTGTACCCGGACGTGGTTCGCGCCCGCGGGACGCTGGCGTTCCTGTCCCTGGCGGAGGACCTGGAGCACTCCTCCTTCGACGGCGTCGCCCAGGACGCCCGCCGCGAGATCGGACTCTACGTCAAGGCGGCCAAGGCGAAGGACAACGATAAATACGCCGCGGAGCGACTGCGCATCATGGCCGAGGCGACGGGCCAGGAGGAAATCCGCGAGATGATCGCCGAGCACCTCATGGAGTTGGGCGACACCGAGGGCGCCGACGCCGTGTACGGCCGCGTTTTCGCCACCCGAAACGAGACGGAGGGCGAGGCCGAATTCGATCAGCGCGCCCACTGGTCTCGGGCCCTTCGGGTCACGATCGTCTCCGACGGCGCCCACGTCGAGGGCGGCGAAGAAGTCGCGGACGCGGTCGACGCGTGACGGCGGAGGAGTTCCAACGCAGGCTCCGCGGGATGCAGCGCGAGCCGAATGCCTACGGGACTTCTGCAACGGTACACTAGGTCGATGGCGCACGAGCCCCTCCAGCGGGGCCGCCTGGCCGGCGCCCTGCCCACCGTCGCCGACCTGGTCTTCATAGGCATGGCTTCGCTCGTGGTCAGCGCCGCCGCGCTGCCCGTGCTCACGGGCGACGGCGACCTGGCCAGTCACATCCGGATGGGCGAGCTGATCCTCGCCGGCGGGACCATTCCGGAAGCCTACCCGTTCACGTACGCCATGGAGGGCTCGCGCTTCCTGGGTCATGCGTGGCTGGGCGAGGTGGTGCTGGCCGCGACACACTCAGCTGGAGGCCTGGCCGCCGTGCTCGTCCTCGCGGGCGTCCTCATAGGGCTCTGCTTCGCCATGCTGTGCCGCTTCCTGGTGGCCCGCGGGGTGGGGGTTTACGCCGCGCTCGCCGCCACCGGCCTGGCCGCCGGAGGCTCGGTGCTCCACTGGCTGGGACGCTCCCACCTGTTCACTTGGTACTTCGCGCTCCTGCTGCTGATCCTGCTCGAGAATCCACGCGCGCGGGCGTGGTGGCTGGCGCCGCTGTTCGTGCTATGGACCAACCTGCACGGCGGCTTCACGTACGGGATCCTGCTGGTGGGGCTCTACCTCCTCGCGGCGGCCATCGACGCGCTCGTCACGGGCCGGCGCGAGGGCGCCGAGCCCACGTGGCGAACGGCCCTACGTCGTGCGCGCCAGGACGCCACGGTGCGCCGCTACGCCGGCTTCCTGGGCTGGGCCATCGCGGGCAGCCTGGTGAACCCGCGCGGCCCGCTGCTATACCTGGAGATCGCCACCCTGCTGGGCGACGCGAGCATCATCGACCGGATCAACGAATTCCAGTCGCCCGACTTCCACTGGGGCTTCGCGACGCCGTTCCTGCTCGCGCTCCTGCTTGCCTACGCCGCGCTGGCCCTGCGTCGCGCGCGGCTGCCGACGGCCTGGATCCTGGTTCTGCTGGCCAACACCTACTACGCGCTGTACTCGGCCCGGAACATCCCGCTTTTCCTGCTGGTGGCCTTCCCGCTCATGGTGATCTTCGCGGCGCGCGGCTGGCCGGCTCTGGCGGTTCGCCCGGCGCGACCCGGGGGGGATTTTCTACAGGAGAAGGCGCTCCAGGGGCCCGGTTGGCTGTCCTTCGTGTTCGCCCTCGGCCTGAGCCTGGTGGCTGTCAACGAAGGCCGGCTGGCGGGCGCGCAACTGCTGCCCAACGGCTTCTCGCCCGACCGCTTCCCGGTGGAGGCCGTGCGCGCGGCGCGCGCCGCCGACCTGGCCGGCCCGCTGTTCAACGAAATGGTGTGGGGCGGTTACGTCGCCTACGCCTGGCCCGAGCGCCGCGCCTACATCGACGGGCTGCTCTACGACGGGGAGCTGCTGGAGGAGTACCGCACCATCGCCATGGCCAGGCCCGGGTGGCGCGAGGCCATCGAGGGCCGCGGCATGCGGCTGGCGCTCGTCGCGCCGGGAGGGGCTCTGGCCGAGCACCTGGTGGACGAGCCGGGCTGGGGCCTGCGTCACTGCGACGGCACCGCCGCCGTGATCGTCCTGCGCCAGGGCGGCGAGCGGGGCGCGGCCGCCCACGAACGGCTGGCCGGCTGCCGCCAGGAGGCTGACGCGCGCGCCGACAGCGCTCCGCGGCTTACCGAGTAGGGGGAAGGCGGCGGCCGACGCCGCGCCCGATCGAGCCGCGGTAGGCGATCCTGAGTCGCAACAGGTCTCGCAGCACCGGCAGCACCGAGCGAAGGCCCAGCTTGGATCCCTTCACGTCGATCCAGCGCGGCAGCGGATACTCGATCACGCTGCGGCGGACGTCGGCGACGTCCCCGCGGACGCCGATCAGGCGGGCCAGAAGCTCGACGTCGAACAGCCAGCCGGTGACGAAGGGAGCCCGGAAGATCTCGCGCAGCTCGTCGGATGCCCTGAAGAGCTTGGCGCCGCACTGCGTGTCGTACACCGGCAGGTGCAGCCAGGCGGAGAACATGGTCGCCATGGCTCGACCCACGTAGTGGCGGTGGATCTTGCGGTCGATGCGTCGGCCGAGCAGCCGCACGCGACTCCCCAGCACCCAGTCCAGCGCGTCGTTCTGCTCCAGCGTTTCGCGGAACTCCAGCGCCGACTCCAGGGGGGTGGCCAGGTCCGCGTCCCAGAAGCCCACGTAGCGGGGCCCGCCCTCCAGCGCCGCCAGGATACCAGTGCGCACCGCTTCCGCCTTGCCGCGGTTGCGCGGAAGGCGCACGGCGCGGACGCGGTCGCCCCCGCTGTCGGACATCTGCTGGAGAATCTCGAAGGTCCGGTCCGTGCTGCCGTCGTCGACGAACAGGAAGTCCACCGCTTCGGCGCCCACCAGAAACGCCCGGTAGTCGGCCACGGGTAGCCGGTCCGCCTCGTTGAAACACGGAATGACCAGGGTAGTGCGTCCGCTGGGTGCGCTCATGCGGTGGTGGGGTTCGGGTTGTGGGCGTCGCCGGGCACGTCCGGGCCGCGCCGCCTGGCTTCCAGGGGTCCATCCTCGCGGCGCAGGAGCGCGATCAGGCTGAGCCCGTCGCGGTAGGCGGGTCCGCCTTCCCTCAGCGCCGCCAGGAGCGCGCGTGCCTCGCCGCCGAAGATCGAAGCGAGCGCCGCGTTGGCGGGCGCCGGCGGCATGCGCAGGTCGGTCCCCTCGCGGCCCGTGGTGCGCCCCAGCCTGGCGCCCGCCCTCCGCACGAGCCGGATCAGCGGGAAAAGCCTGCTGTTGTAGGGCGAGAGCAGGCGCTCGGTGACGTGCAGGTCGCGCCATACCAGGCGCAGGCGATCGGCGGTGTAGCGGCGGTAGTGGCCGAAGGTCACGTCGTGGACGCTCCACAGGTCCGGGTGGGCGGGCACGGTCAGGAGCAGGTGGCTGCCCGGCGCCATGAGGGCCAGCACCGAGGACGTGAGCAGGAAGTCGTCGCGCACGTGCTCGATGACGTCCGTCAGCAGCACCAGGTCCGCGCGCCGAACCTCGTCGTCGCCGGCCCCCGGCACGGTCCCCTCCACGAAGCGGGCCGTGGGGAATCGCTCGCGCGCCAGGCGTACGCCGTCCGCGGAGGGGTCCACCCCCACCGCGTCGTTGGCCGCGGCGAACGCCGCGATGTTGGCGCCCGTGCCGCAGCCGATGTCCACCACCACGCCGCCCCCGTCCGGGAGCACTGCGTCGCCCAGAGCGCGCAGGACGCGCCTGCGGCCCGCGAACCACCAGTGGCGGCCCTCGATCCGGGCGTGCAGCCGAAAGAGCTCGGGGCCCACAGAGGGAGCCTGGAGGCGGCCTGGCGGGGAAGGACGCTAGCGGAGGCGGTCGCCCAGGTGGTCTTCCGCGCCGCCGGAGTCAGGCTTGATGAGGTTCTTGAAGTACCCCCGGGGCGCCATCCCGATCGCGACGGGGACCCCGAAGAGGGTGAGGAGGAAGAAGAACATCGTAATCCGCCTCCCCGAGAACATTGCGGCCGACAGCAGCGCGATCCCCAGGACCGCCAGCCCCACCATGCGCGCCGTTCGAATCTGGTCCGAGGACCGGTCCCGCAGGTAGGACGCTGCCCAGGCCGCGCCCACGATCGCGCCCGCCAGGAGAAGGATGTATACCGCGCTTCCGAAGCCGGCCACCGCCGCATTGATCACACGCATCACGACCTCTCCACTCCCGTGTCCCCTGCGCTGTCGGGCGCCGATCTACTTTCCGCGCCCGCCGCCGCGTGCTCCGAACCTCGCCGCCCAGCGGCCTCGCTTCGCGGGGTCCGCGGACCCCTGACTCGCGGCGGTCGCTGCCCCACCTGCCTCCGGATCCGGATCCCCGGTAGGGGCCTCCGACCCGGATCGCCCTGCCGCATCGGCGAGGAATCGACTCGCCTTTTCGCCTTCCAGCGGGCCGGAGAAGAGGTTCCCCTGGCCGTACTCGCACCGGAGCACCCGTAGCTCCTCCAACTGCCCCGGAGTCTCTACCCCCTCGCCGATCACGTCCATACCCAAGTTGTGGGCAAGCGCCGCGATCGACCAGACCAGTCCCGAGTCGCTCTCGTCGCGGCCGAGCTCCCTGATGAAGGAGCGATCGATCTTGACGGTGTCGAACGGGTAGCGATGCAGGTACCCGAGCGAGCTGTAGCCGGTGCCGAAATCGTCGATCGACAGCCGCAGCCCCATAGTCTTCAAGGTCTGCAGCGTGCTGCTCAGCGACTCCGACTCGCCCATGATCGCGCGCTCGGTGACGTCCAGCGTGATTCCCTTGCCGGACCCCAGGCCGCTGCTAGCAAGGATGTCCCGGATGCGCTCCGCGGCGCCAGGTTCTCGCAACTGAGACCCCGCCACGTTGATGCTCAGGGTGAGCTGCGGATCGCGCGGATAATCGCGGCGCCAGGCTCCGAGCTGCCTGCACGCTTCCTCGAACAGCCACCAGCCGATAGGCCCGATCAGCCCCGTTTCCTCCGCCAGCGACAGGAAGGACTTCGGGTACAGGAGGCCACGGCTGGGGTGCTGCCAGCGCAGCAGCGCCTCGAACCCCGCCAGCCGATTCGTGGACAGCGTGACGATGGGCTGGTAGTGGACCAGGAGCTGCTCCTCCTTGAGCGCCCGTGACAGGTCGGTCTGCGTCTGCAGCAGCTCCTCCACCTCGGCGCGCATGGTCTCGTCGAAGATCTCGTAGCGTCCGGGTCCGAAGGACTTGGCGCGGTACATGGCGATGTCCGCGTCCCGCAGCACCTCCTCGGGGTTCTTGTAGTGCCGCTGGCCGAGCGCGACGCCGATGCTCGTGGAGGCGAACACCTCGTGGCCGCGCAGGTTGAGCGGCGTCTCCAGAACTTCGCCTATCCGTTCGGCAACGCGCTTGGCGTCGTCGACGCCGTCCACGGTGTCCAGCAGGATGGCGAACTCGTCGCCGCCCATGCGCGCGACGGTGTCGACCTCGCGCAGGCAGGACTTGAGCGCCGCCGCCACCAGCACCAGGAACTCGTCGCCCACCATGTGGCCCAGGCTGTCGTTGACGACCTTGAACCGGTCCAGATCCAGGAACAGCACCGCGAACTGGTCCTCGTCGCTCCGCTGTGCCCTCTGAATCGCGCGTTCCAGGCGGTCGCGGAAGAGGCTGCGGTTCGGCAGGCCGGTGAGCCCGTCGTGCAGCGCGTTGTGCTGGAGCTTGCGGATGCGGTGCGTCTGCGTGGAAACGTCCCGCGCGGTGAGGACGTAGCCCTCGGCCGTGTCCTGCGCGGACGCGGTCGCCGCCGAGACCAGGCACTGCACGTAGCCGTTGGAGCCCGCCCGCAGGCGCATTTCGCGACCCGGGACCAGGCCCTCGCCGGCCAACTCCCGCTCCAGCCGCTCGAAATCGGACGCGGACGCGAACAGAGCGGCCGCCGGACGCCCCACCAGATCCTGCTCGGCCCGGCCCAGGAGCGCGCACGCGGCCTCGTTCGCGGCCACAACTCGGCCATCACCGGACACCACCCAGGTGGGCTCCGGCATGCGCTGAAACAGTGCGCGAAAGGCTAAATCGTGGCCAATTCGGGTCACATCGGACGCCTATAAGGGCGACGCCGGGGGCCGGACCGAGGTCCCGCCGAGCGCGTCGCCACACTCGATTTGTCCGGCAGGGGGAAGAGCGTGCCGGGAAGAAAAGGCATTAACGGAGCATCCCCGCTAGCATTCTTGTTAGCAGTTCGCTCAAAGTACCATGCCTGGATGGGACGAACCAGACGCCGGTTCGTCACCTATGTTATGCCCTGAAGGGCAATTCGGGCGGCCCTGGAGCGCCGCCCGTCTTGCCGCGTTCCGCGGCCGCCAATAGCATAGCGATCCCATGAGCCTTCGTGGCAAGGTCCTGTTGCTCTTCGCGACGTTCGCGGTCGTCCCCCTGCTGGCCATCGGGTTCTTCGACTACTTCGATTCGGTCGCCGCGCTTTCTCGCCTGATCGAGGGCGAGAACCGAAACCTCGCGGCCCGGTTGGCCGCGGAGCTGGACCGCGGCGCCGGGCGCCGCGCCGACGAGGTGGCCGTGTGGGCCCAGGATCCCGCTGTCGTAGGCGGCAGCGCCGGGTCCGCCGAAGCCGCGCTGCTCTCGCTCGTCTCCGCCAACGCCTGGGTGGAAGGCGCTCAGTTGCGCGACGAGACGGGCGCCCTGCTGCTCGATCTACCCGTACCGCAGCCCGCCGCGCTAGACGCGTGCGTGGGCGGGCACCGACTGCTGATTCCGCTGCGCCGAGGGATCCAGGGCGGCGGCGAGCTCCTCGTCTACGCGCGCTTCGAGGACGTTTTCCCCGCCGAAGCGCGCCGCATGCGGCTGGGGTCGGAGGGCTACTCGGTGATCGCCGACCGCGCCTCCGGAGAGCTGCTCAGCCACGCTAGTTGCGAAGGGCTTCAGGCGGCCGCCGGCTCCAGGCTCGCGGGAGCGGTGCGGGAGGGCGCCCGCGGGGACGTCCGCTTCGCGGATCGCGGCGAGGGCTGGTTCGGGTCGTTCGCGCCGTTGGTGGCGGGCGACTGGGTGGTCGCGAGCGTGCTCAGGCCCACCGAGTTCACCGCGCCCTACGCGGACGCCCGTCTGGTTTACCTGCTCATGGTGGTGCTGATCACGTTGGGGACGGCGCTGGCCTTCAGCCTGCTCTTGCGCAGGGTCATGGGCTCTCTGACCGAGCTGACCCGCGCAACCGACCAGGTGGCCGGTGGAGACCTACAGCCGTGGCTGCCCATCCCGCAGAACGACGAGGTGGGTAGGCTGACGCTAGCCTTCGGCGACATGAGCGCGCGCCTGCGCGAGCTGATGCAGGAGATCTCGGTGGCGCGGCCGCTCGCCATGATGGCCGAATTCGCGCCCAACCTGGCGCACGAAATCCGCAATCCGCTGAGCTCCATCCGGCTGAATCTCCAGGAGCTTGACCGCGACGTCCGCAAGGGGCGTCTGCCGGACGAGATCGGCGAGCCGGTCACGATCTGCCTGCAGGAAATCAGTCGCCTGGAGACGGTGGTCCAGTCCGTGCTGTCGATGGCGCGGTCGGACGCCCCCGCCGAGGAGCCGACGGACGTGGAGCTGCACCGGCTGGTGCTCGATTCGACGAGGGTGCTCAGTCCCGAGCTGCGCGAACGAGGGGTGATGCTGGAGACAGAGTTGTCCACGTTGGGCGAAGGTATCCTCCTCGGCCGCCACGCCGACCTGCAGGGCGCGCTGATGAACCTGCTCTACAACGCCATGGAGGCCACGCCCCAGGGCGGTACGCTGAAGGTGAGGACGTCGTGGAATTCCGCGAGGAGTCCGGATGTGCTGCGGATCCACGTCGCCGACCAGGGGCCGGGCATCCCTCCCGAAACGCGCGAGCGCATCTTTCAGCCGTTCTACACGACCAAGGACGGCGGCACGGGCCTGGGGCTCTCGCAGGCGCTGAGGTCGGTGCGAGAGCACGGCGGCCGGCTCTACCTGGCCCGCCGTTCGGAAATGCTGGGCGGAACGGAGTTCGTGATGGAACTCCCCGCGCGACCCGCCGGGGCCGGGTCGGCTCGCCGCCCCCCAAGCTCCCCGGACGACGCGGGAGCGCCGGCAGACCAGGTGCGAGGAAATCCATGAGCGATGGCAGGCTCCTGGTCGTCGACGACGACGACGCGCACAGGAAGACGCTGACCGGCTACCTGAGCCGGCAGGGGTACCGGGTCGCGGCGGCGGACAGCGCCGAGCAGGCGCTGATGATGCTGGCGGACGCGGACCCCGAGGTGATCCTGTCCGACATCCGCATGCCCGGACTGTCGGGGCTCGACCTGCTGCGCAAGCTCATCGACAGCGAGCACGCCGCCGACATCATCCTGATCACCGCGTTCGAGGACATGCAGACGGCGGTCGAGGCCATGAAGATCGGGGCCTACGACTACCTGGTGAAGCCGCTGGATCTGGACCGTATCGACGCCGCGCTGGAGCGTTGCTTCTGGGAGCGCCGGAACCGGCGCCAGGCGGCTTCGGTGCAGGAAGCCGTCCCGGCGCTGGACCTGCGCAACCTGATGGTCGGATCCGATCCCAAGATGATCGAGATCTACAAGCTCATCGGGAAGCTGGCGGCGGTGCGGACTCCTGTGCTCATCCGGGGCGAAACCGGGACCGGGAAGGAGCGCATCGCGCGGGCCATACACGCGCACTCCCCGGCGCCTGACGAGCCGTTCATGGCGGTCAACTGCACGGCGCTGCCCGATACGCTGCTCGAGTCCGAGCTCTTCGGGCACGTGCGCGGGGCGTTCACCGGCGCGGTAGGGGACCGCAAGGGGCGCTTCGAGTTGGCGGGCCGTGGCACCATCCTGCTGGACGAGGTGGGCGACGTGAGCCCGGCCTTCCAGGCCAAGCTCCTGCGGGTGCTCCAGGAAAAGGAGTTCCAGCCGGTCGGCGCGGAGCAGCCCCGCCGGACCGAGGCGCGGGTGATAGCGGCCACCCACCGGCCCATGGAGGATCTGGTCGCCGAGGGCGATTTCCGCGAGGACCTGTACTTCCGGCTGCGCGTCATGGAGATCTCGGTGCCTCCGCTCAGGGAGCGGCGCGGCGACATCCCCGAGTTGGCCCGCCACCTCCTGCGCCAGGTAGCCACCGAGATGGGCAAGGGCGAGCTGGTCATCCCCGAGAACGTGATGGAGCGCCTGGTCACCTACGACTGGCCGGGCAACGTCCGCGAGCTGGAGAACGCGTTGACGCGGGCGGCGGTGCACGCGCAGGGCGCGATCGCGAGGGAAAACCTGTTCCTCGGCGCGACGGACAGGGCACCGACCGCCGCTCCTGACCTGGACGACCCGACGCAGGCCTCGCTCGAGTCGATGGAGCGCTACCACATCCAGCGCGTTCTCGCCAAGACGCGGGGCCACAAGGCCAACGCGGCGCGCATGCTCGGAATCTCACGGCCGCGGCTGAATCGCTTGATAGAGAAGTACGACATCTCGGTACCGTCGTAACGAAACGAAGGATCGCGAGCGTAACAAACCGTTTCGGCCGGGCTTACAGCGGGACGGCCGTTGTCGGCTAAGTTGTTTTACGGAAGCGCTTTGGAAAAACCCTCGAGGGTGGCACGCGACTTGTCTCTAGGAATGCCGCATCCAGTGACGGACGGTCCGGGGCGGCTCGCTGACGAGGGTGGGTCGTCCTGGCCGCCGTGTCGGTTGAGACCAGGTCCGGTTTCGGGGGGAGAGCGCCACGGTCGAAGCGTCCTGAGGCTGTAGTCGGGCCCGGGACAACGGCCTTGACGGGCCGAAGCTGCGGCCTGGTCCAACCGAGCACGGTGATGAGCACATGACCGAGCCCCGTTTTGTCGTCCTGATGCCCGTCCTCAACGACTGGGCCAACGCGGCCTCCGTCCTGGCTGAGGTTGACTCGACTTTCTCGGCACGGGGGTGGGCCGGCTCCGCGCTCATCGTCGATGACGGCTCCAGTGAGAACGCCGCGCCGCTCGACTTTTCGCCAGCCTCACTGCAGACGGTCGAGGTGATCCGCCTGCGCCGCAACCTCGGGCACCAGCGGGCGATTTCCGTAGGCCTGTGCCATCTCGAGCGCTCGAAGACTGGCGCACATGTCATCGTCATGGACGGAGATGGCCAGGATGCTCCCGCCGACATTCCTGCCTTGGTCGAAGAGTTCGAACGGCACGCGGGTCGCAGGGTCGTCTTTGCGGGACGCACGAAGCGACCAGAGGGCTCACTATTCAAAGCTTTCTACTGGCTTTATCGGGTCCTGCACCGTTTGCTGACCGGCAGGACCATCCGCGTTGGGAACTTCAGCGTATTGCCAGGACGAGCGGTGGGAGCGATCACCTGCTCCCCGGACGCATGGAGTCACTACGCCGCGGCGGTTTACCAGACCCGGCTACCAGTCGCGGTCGTGGACATTGCCCGTGCTAAGCGACTCAAGGGTCCGCCGAAGATGAAGTTCGTCGGGCTCGTCACCCACGGTCTGGCGGCCATCGCCGTGTTCGGAGACATCGTCAGCGTAAGGCTTCTCATCGCCGCGGCAGCCGCGAGCTTGGCCGCCGGCGTGCTCGTCGTTGCGGCCTGGGTGGCGGTGGCCACCGAGGCGGTCGAGTGGGCTGCTGGTGGCGTCTGGGCCGCGGCGGCGGCGTTGATTCTGCTGACCCAACTGAACGTGGGTGCGCTGGTGGTCGGCTTTCTCATCCATCGCGGACGTCGCGCGGCGCCGGTGATACCGAGACGGGATTTCGAGCACTTCATCGATCGAGTGGAGCACTGGAGCGGACGAGGGATCACTCCACGCTCCGGGGCCTCGGCATCCGCCTGAGGATGCCGGAAGTTCGGCGGCCCCTCTGGCCGGTCGTTACAGTGGGTCTGATGGGCTTCGCGGCCGTCGCACAGTTCCGGCTGCCCATCAACTTTGACGTTTCTTGGTACCTGTACGGCGCCTCCCGCATTGTAGAAGGTGCCACTCTGTACGTGGACTGGGTCGAGCCCAATCCGCCGCTTATTGTCTGGTTGAACCTTCCCTTCCAACTAGTCTCGACGTGGACCGGTATCCAAGCGGGGATATTCCTCCGCTTGGGGGGACTGGTCATGGCGGCGGGATCCGTCTGGCTTTGCGCGGCGTGCCTTCGCGATGCGCCGCCAATAGGGCCGCGCGGGCGAGACCTGCTGCTAATGGCGTCAGCATTCGTCCTCCTCAGCGTCGTCGACCACCATTTCTTCCAGCGAGAGCACGTCTTCCTGGCGCTCACCCTCCCGTACCTCTGTCTCGCCTCGGCCCGCCTCGCCCGGGTCGACGTACCTCTACCGTTGGTCGTTCTGGTTGGTGCAGTCGGCGGGGTCGGGTTCTGGCTGAAGCCGTTCTACCTGCCGATCTGGCTCCTGGTGGAAGGAGTGGTGGCGGTCCGCTTGGGAGTCCGGCGCTTGGCTCGGCCGGAAAGCATCGCGGTCGTGGCGGCAGGGATCCTGTATGGCGCTGCGGTCGCCCTGTGGGCCCCGGCGTATCTACGGGTAGCCGGCTGGGGGGCGACTCTTTATCGGAGCTACGGCGCTCGGATCTCCCTCGCCGAGATCCTTTTCGATCCACGTGCGTTGGCTGCCTACATCGTCGTCCTGTTCGCCATCCTCCTCAGGAAGCGATATCCGGTCGGGCCACTGCGCACCGTGTTGCTGGTCGCGCTGGTAGGCTACATCGGCGCGGTCGCCGCGCAGGGGAAGTCGTTCACGAATCACTGGTATCCTGCGGAGGGGCTCCTTCTCCTCGCCGGCTACCAGACTCTGGCGGAGGTGTCTGACGTCCGCTGGGCTCATCGGCTCCGAACGCTCCGTGTATGGCTGCTCTGGCCGGCCGCCTTCGCCCTCATCCTGCTCGCCGCAGCGAACGCGGCGAACACAACGAGTCGCTGGAGG
Organism: Gemmatimonadota bacterium; assembly: GCA_039715185.1. NCBI lineage: Bacteria > Pseudomonadati > Gemmatimonadota > Gemmatimonadota bacterium. The sequence continues at coordinate 4,519 of JBDLIA010000008.1, read as the reverse complement.
GCGGCGTACCAAGCCGACCCGTTCTACCTGACGCCCATGACGGATTTTCTCAAGGCAGACGGCGGAGCCAGGTCGTTCTTCACAATCGGCGCCACGATGCGCTCGTCGTTCCCGCTCGCGCTCGCTGCGGACGTGGAGTACGTGTCCCGCTTCCACTCGCTTTGGCTGCTGGCGGGCTTGTACGATGGCGCCTGCCCCGAGCCATGCCGACCTTTCGCCTACAACGAGCCGGAACGGATGGGGCCGGCCGAGCGGTACCAGTTCGACGCTCTGGTGACGGATCTGATATCCTCGCAACCGGATGTCCTCTTCGTGGACCTCGTGCCGCCGAACGGCCTCGCGGGCTTCGATTACGTCGAATACTTCTCGCAGAGCGCACGGTTCGAGCATGAATTGGCCTCCTACCTCTTCATCGCCACGATCGGCGGGCGCTATCGGGCCTATCGGCGGGCAGGTCGCACGACACCCAGCGGGCGCGAAAAGGTTGCGAAGTGACCTTCGCACCGGACAACTTGTCCTATTGGGTGAGAGGCCAGCGCCGAAGGTTCCAACTCGCGGGCTCACGCACCGCGCCTCGACGTTCCCCCGGCTTCAGCTCGGTCGCCCTGTGTCAGGCCCACGACCTCAGGAGGCCTCAGGTGACGACATCGATGCCGCGCTACCGCGACCGTGATGGGTCGCGGATAGCCGGACTGTACGTTGTTGTTCTTCTAGCGCTGGCCACGGCGGCGTGCTCCGATCGCACACCGACGGGGATAGCCCCTGCGCAGCCCAGCCAGGCGCCTCCTGTAGATATTCGCGGGTCCAGCGGCGGCACGTTCGTCCCCGGGCAGATCCTGGTAGCGTTCGAGGACGGCACCGACGACGCCCAGACGGCTGCGATCCTCATGGCCCACGGAGCCTCATTCGGCAGAGCCTTAGCGGCTGCTCGATCGGGTCGTCCGCTGGCGAACATCGTGTCGGTGCAGAGCGGACGCGAGGTAGCGACCGCGAACGCGTTGGCGAAGATCCCCGGGGTGGCGTTCGCAGAGCCGGACTGGATCAGATCAATCGCCCCGGTCGCCAACTGCGATCCGTGTCTCACGCCCAACGACCCGTCATTCGGTCTCAAGTGGGACCTCCACAACGACGGCACGCTATCCGGTTTCTTCGGGGGTCAGGCGACGGAAGACGCCGACATGGATTGGCTCGAGGCGTTCGACCACCTCGGCCCGGAATTCGTCGGCGAGGCGCTGATCGGCATCATCGACACGGGCATTCGGTCCACGCACGAAGACATCTGCGGCAAGGTGATAGGCGGTCACAACTTCATCACCGGTCAGCCCGACGGGGAAGACGACCACGGGCACGGCTCGCACGTGGCCGGCATTGCCGCGGGCTGCGGTAACAACGGGGTGGGCGTTTCGGGCGTCGCCTACGGACCCAACGTGCGTCTGCTCGCGGCCAAGGTGTGCGACGCGGCGGGCAACTGCTCTTCCTCGGCGATCGCCGAGGCGATGACGTGGGTCGCCGACCAGGGCGCCGACGTGTTGAACCTGAGCCTAGGTGACCCGGTCTTCTCGGCCACCGAGCACGCGGCGCTTCAGTACGCGGTCTCTCAGGGTGTATTGCCGGTGTGCGCGGCCGGGAACGACGGGACGCCGTCGATCCTGTTCCCGGCTGCCAACCCGGAGTGCGTGGCGGTTACCGCCACGAACTGGAACGACGGACTGGCGAGCTACAGCAGCTTCGGCCAGGAGGCCGAGGTGGCGGCTCCGGGCGGCGACGGCGAGGACATCCTGGGCTCCAGCTTCATCCTTTCGCTCGGGGCCGGCGGCGACGCCGACTACACCATCAACGCTGGTACGTCCATGGCCTCGCCCCAGGTGGCGGGCTTGGCCGGACTGCTCTTCGCTCTGGGTATCCCGACCGCCGCGGACGTGCGCACCCGCATTCAGACGAGCGCCGATGATCTAGGCACACCCGGCTGGGACCAAAGGTTCGGTCACGGCCGGATCAACATCTTCAACGCGGTCGCCGACCTGACGCCGCCGCCGCCGCCGCCGAACGACACGCCGATCCCGTCCTTCAGCGTGACTCCAACGAGTCCGCAGCCCAACGAAACCGTCATCCTGGACGGGAGCGCGTCGGTCGACCCGGACGGCAGTATTGTCGACTGGTCCTGGGACTTCGGAGACGGAAGTCCGGCGGGCTCGGGCGACATCGTAGAGCACGCGTACACCAGCACCGGCGCCTACACCGTCACGCTGACCGTCACTGACGATCGCGGGCTCGCGGCGGGCACGTCTCAGAACGTGATGGTTGCCACCGGCGCGGGGAGCTTGGTTACCCCAACGCTGCGTTTGGACGCGGGAAGCCTGGGCCTGACAAATGGCGCGTCGGTCGGTACGTGGACCGACCCCGCGACGGGGCGGACGGCGTCCGCGCCTGGCGCTTCCGCGGAAGGGACGTATCTCGCCGGAGAGACCCCGAGCGGCACGCCGGTCGTGCACTTCCAGGGGAACGATCACTACGAGGTGCCCGACGAGGTGGCGCTCGAGATGGACGGCAGCAGTACGGTGCTGGCCGTTTATTCCGCAGACGTGTCCGGGCAGCAGATGTTCGTGGCGAAACACAGTGACGGTGGAACCGCAGGTGCATATGGCGCCGGGCTGACGACCGGCGGGGCCCATCTACTGGACAGGCCCTGGAAGGAAACCGGCCCGCGCGGCACGACGTCGATCGGTACGGGAACGTTCCACGTTGTGACCTACCGCATCAGTTCCGGAAACGTGGCCTTCCGGGTCGATGGAGTACCCGCGGGTGGTGGCAGCATCGGCGCCGGCACGCCTAGCAACCAGCCGTTGCGCATTGGCATGCTCCGACACCGCTCTCCGGTGGTCGACGAGTACTTCCTGCGGGGCAAGCTCGCCGATCTGCTGGTGTTCGACCGAGCTCTGGGAGACCAGGATCTGGCCGCGTGGGAGGCCGAACTTCAGTCGATCCATCTGGTCGACAACAACGTGGCGCCGACGGCGGCGATGACGGTTACGCCACCGGATCCGCAGCCCAACGAGACGGTTTTCTTCGACGGCTCGTCGTCGAGCGATCCGGATGGAACGGTGGCTTCCTGGAGTTGGGATCTCGGCGACGCCAGCGGTCTCCGCTCCGGGATGGTCGTCGAGCACACCTTCGCCGCTGCGGGCACGTACGACGTCACTCTGACCGTAACGGACAACAAGGGTGCTACGGACGTGCTGGTCCAGTCGGTGGTCGTGGGTCCGACCGCTGGTACTCTGCAGACGCCCAAGCTGCGTCTCGATGCCGCGGCCGTCGGACTCGCTGACGGAAGCAGGGTGAACGCCTGGCCCGATCCGGGAACCGGACGCACGGCGACCGCGCCGACCGCCTCCGCCGAGGCGTTGTTCCTTACGAATCAAACCCCGGGCGGCACGCCCGCAGTGCACTTCCAGGGGGACGATCACTACGAGGTGCCTGACGAAGACGCGCTGGACCTGCATGAGAGCAGCACCCTCGTCGTCGTGTACGCGCCCGATGTCATCACCCAGCAGGCGTTCCTGGCCAAGCACAGCGACGGCGGGACGGCGGGCGCATTACTGGCCGCGTTCGCATCGGACGGCCGCGCGTTCATCGACAGACCCTGGAAGGAGACGGGACCAAGAGCCTCTTCGGCGATTGGGGCCGGCGCTTTCCAAATCGTTTCTTATCGGATCGCCTCCGGGCGCGTGGAGTTCCGCATTGACGGTGCTCCCGCCGGCTCGGGGACGATAGGCAACGGTACGGCCACGGATCGACCGCTTCGGATCGGTATGATCCGGCACCGGTCGCCTGCCGTGGATGAGTACTTCCTGCAAGGGCGCGTGGCCGATCTACTCGTTTTCGACCGGTCCTTGGGCGACCAGGATCTGGCGGCCTGGGAGGATCAGCTCAGGGCGGTCCACATCGATGGGACGCCGCCGCCGAACGTGGCACCGACGGCGGCCTTCGGCTACCTGCCGGCGGCTCCGGAGACGGGCGAGGTGGTGAGCTTCGACGGCACGGGCTCGAGCGATAGCGACGGCACGGTGGTCGGCTGGAGCTGGGACTGGGGCGACGCGACGACCGCGGGCAGCGGCTCGACGCCGACGCACGCCTACGCGGCGGCGGGAAGCTACACGGTCACGCTGACGGTGACCGACGACGACGGCGCTACCGACCAGACGAACCAACTGGTGAGCGTTACCGATCCACCGCCGCCGCCGAACGTGGCGCCGACGGCGAGCTTCGGCTACCTGCCGGCGGCTCCGGAGACGGGCGAGCTGGTGAGCTTCGACGGGAGCGGCTCGAGCGACAGTGACGGCAGCGTGGTCGGCTGGAGCTGGGACTGGGGCGACGCGACGACGGCGGGCGCGGGCGCTACGCCCACGCACAGCTACGGCGCGGCGGGCGACTACACGGTGACGCTGACGGTGACCGACGACGACGGCGCTACCGACCAGACCTCTCAGGTGGTGAGCGTCAGTGACCCACCGCCGCCGCC